>PMWR01000087.1 GCA_003166055.1 Acidobacteriaceae bacterium | reverse complement strand
CGGTTTTTCGGCTGGCACCTGCGGAACTGCAGACGGCACCTGCGGTGCGGCAGATGCTCGCGGGAGGCTCGCACTGGCTTCTTCGTTTCCCATGTCTCCGATGCGAGACATGGGGCGAATGGGGAATGCTAGCCGACTTTCCCCTAGTAATCCATGTCGGTGAGTGACGATTTTGCACTCACCGAGAGCCACTTCAGTTTCCAGATGGCAATACATCGCACGGAACCCATCATTCGGCGATTCCCAGAACTTGTTTCAGGATAGCTTCCGGGTCGCCGGCGCTCTGCCCAGAGCGTCCTCTTGTAGGTTAAGAGTCGCCTCTGAGCCGGATGATCGAATGATTGAATGATTGAATGAGCGTTTTGACTATCTGTACAGCATGGCAAAGTGACTGTTCCAAAAGCCACTTCGGAACGACTTCTTCGCTTTCCGCGTATATTTTTAACATGCGACTTCGACTTGCGCTACCTCTTCTTCTGGTTCTGGCATTTTTTGCAAGTCTCCAAAGCCACGCGTCCGACCTGGCCTTGGTTGGTGCAAAGATTTATCTCTCCCCATCTGAACCACCAATCGAAAGCGGCACAATCCTCGTACACAGCGGCCACATTTTATCGGTTGGGCCGATTGCAAAGATCAAAGTTCCACGCGGTACGACCGTAATTGACTGCAAGGGTCTCGTCGTGACTGCAGGTTTCTGGAACAGCCATGTACACATTCTTTTGCCGGGATTGCTTCACGCTGAAAATCTCTCCTCCGGCCAGATCACCTCACAGCTTCAACAGATGCTCACACGGTGGGGATTCACGACCGTATTCGACATCGCTTCTGTGCTCCAGAACACTAATCTCATCCGCCATCGCATAGAAAGTGGCGAGGTGAAAGGGCCGCAGATTCTCACAACCGGTGAGCCATTCTGGATGAAAGGCGGAACGCCGATTTACGTTCAAGGCTTCCTCGAAGCCAATCACATCAGCATTCCGGAGGTGGAATCAACGGCGCAAGCCAAAGAGCGAGTGCGCCAGCAGATCAACGACGGAGCAGATGGCATCAAGATTTTCGCGAATTCCGCGGAGCGCGATGGCATGTTCACAATGCCCTTAGACGTAGCCCAAGTGATCGTCGCCGAGGCCCACCATGCTGGCAAACCTGTTTTTGCTCATGTCTCCAATAATCAAGGCACCGAGGTAGCGATTCAGAGCGGGGTCGATATCCTGGCCCACACGACTCCCACCGATGACCTCTGGAGTCCATCTTTCGTCCACCGTCTAACGGCAGCTCACATGGCTCTTACCCCGACGCTTACTCTTTGGGAAGTCGTGTCCCCGAACGCCACACCTGACGAACTTGAAAAGGGCATGAACAGGGCGGCCCAGCAACTGGGGGCTTTCTACCAGGCAGGAGGACAGGTTCTCTTCGGGACCGATGTTGGCTTCATCGAGCATTTCGACACTTCCGAAGAATTCAAGTGGATGTCCCGCGCCGGAATGAGTTTCCAGGGAATTCTTGCTTCGCTCACCACCAACCCCGCCCAGCGCTTCGGCTACGCAACTCACAGCGGACGCATCGCGAAAGGAATGGATGCCGACCTTGTGGTCCTAAGTGCCGACCCGGCACAGAACACCTCGGCATTTTCAAAGGTTCGCTACACGATTCGCGGTGGAGACATTATCTACGCAGAGAAATGAAATTCCCCGAAAACCCATGGTGTACATCCGGAAGCCTATTCTAAGTTTCGGTTGATCGCGGGCAGTTGAGGAGCAAACCTGAAGTAATTCTCAATTGTTGACAGGCCTTAGCGCAAATCTACATCCGTTTCATTCCGGTTGTGCGAGAGCAATCATCGTAGAAGAGCGCCTCGGCGATTTGCGTCAATCCAGAAATACTCCCGTGGACATCGACGTTTCAAGGTGCTGATCGTTGCGCACCAGCATCCGCGAACCTATGGCCGAACGGTAAACTGAGAGAAACGGCAATTCCGTGATTTCACTCCGTGGACTGGGGACTACGATTCGAGCCAAATATGCTGTCGAGGCTGTCTTGCTCGCCGCTTCGCTACTCACCTTCGTTCCAGTCTCTGCGCAATCGCAATCGGCAACGGTTCTGGTTACCGGCACAGTGTTGGACCCGACCCGACTAGCGCTCGCTGGTGCTCGCGTGGAGTTTGATCTCGCCCCAGGGAAACAGTTTTCAACCACAACCGACGCTAATGGACGGTTCATTCTGGAACTTCCTGCCTCCGTGGATTACACCGTTCGTATTGAAGCTGCCGGCTTCGCCGCTCTCTCGCGGCATGTTGTTCTCAGCAGTTCCGGCATGGACCTAACCCTGCGGCTGGAACGGGTGGCATCCGACACTCAAGAGGTTGTCGTCTCGGGAAGCGTGGGCACGATCGAACTGGACAGTCCAGACCCATCTCAAAAGATTCTGGTTCGCGAAGAGCTGCTGGACGCGAACCCCGGCAGGCCGGGCGCTCCGGTATCCATTCCCGGCATGCCGATTGAAACGGCTTCCGGTGGCATCAAGGCTCCGCAGTATTTTGTGCCGGGTGTGGCGGGTGACCACGGCGAGCCCATAGCGCAATACATCGCGGTAGGCGACTATCTGGCTTCGAACAACCTGTCAGCGAACGCACACGGTAACGGCTACGCCGACCCGAATATCTACGTTTCCGCTGTTTTAAGTAGCGTGCAAACCGACGGGGGCGCCTTCAACGTTTTGGAGGGGAATCACGCACTCAACCTGGCCGCAACGTACAGCCTGCGGTCGCAGGTGCGCCGCTTCTTCACGGTCACGGGTGACTACAGGGATCTCGACGGAACTCTCGGACTTGCGCCGTCCGATCCCAACAAGAAGGAGTGGCTTGCGCTTGAAGCCAACTATGGCAATGGCTTGATGCGTGCGCTGGAGCATCGGCAGCAGTACAAATGGAACGCCTCGCGCATCTTTGACTCTGCCTCGCACGAGATCACGTTGCTGAGCATCGGCTATTACGGCCACTCGCATGAGGGCAATCTTGTCCCTTTGGGCTACGGTCTCCAACTGAACGACACGATAGACCCGCGCCAGATGGACCAGACCCATACCAGCATTCTTGCTGTGAATGACGACTGGCGAGCCGCTCGCGCCGACACGATCTCCAGTTCGGGTTTCTTTCGCACCTACAACCTCGCGCTCTACTCCAACTTCGGCGAAGGCCTCATCCGACAAAGCGAGTTTCGCACGCTTGAAGGAGGGCAAGCGCGTGACTCCCATCGGTTCGCTCCATGGTTTGAACTCATGGGCGGTCTTGATTACAACGAGGACGACATTCACCGCGACAACCTTGACCACTATCTCTCCGCCGACCCAAAGGTCTATGGACCGTTCGTGAAGGTGCTCGCAAACAACATCAACCTCCGCGAGCTGGCCCCGTTTTTGGCGGCCCACGCTGATTTTGGATCGCATTTTCATTTGTACGGTGGGCTGCGTCACGAGCAGGTCGAGATGGACAACACCGACGTGCTCAAACCAGATCAATCGTTCGACCTCTGGCGAGGCTTTGAAAGTCCCAAGGCAACGTTCACCTGGACGCCAGGATCAGGCCCGCTGAGATCGTTGCCCTCGGTCTCCTACAGTATCGGGCAGGCGTTCTTCACCGAGGACCCGCGCATCGCCGCTGCCGGCAGCACTGGCACCGGCTCCTCCGCTTTGGCCTCTCCCTTTGAGCGCTCTCACTCCGAGCAACTGGTACTCGAAAGAGAGACCCGCGGCACCGACGTCCGACTCACCCTCGGCCGGTCGACCACTACGGCTACGCTCGCCAAGATCGACCCCGATACCGGCTTGGCGGAAGACGAAGGCCCCGGTTCGCTTAGGTTCATGACCGCCAGCGTGCGTCACCAGTTCAGCTTTGGCATGGTCCAAGCCATCTTCTCCAAGGCGGATGCTCGCGACGACGACACGGGCCTGCCGAGCGCCGAAGCTCCTCGCACCGTCTTCGACGCGCTTACCACACTGGATCGTCTGCCGCTTGGGTTGCGCGCTCGCGCCGAGTACGAGTATGTAGGCCACAAGTTTCTCGACGCCGGTAATGCCCAGCACCCAGCGCAGTACGAAGCCATCCCCGTCGGTGAAACACGGATCGCGCTCGTACGCCCGTTTCTCGATGGTCGCCTGCAGCTTGGCCTCGACGGCATGATCGCACGTGGCTACACTGGCCAGACCACCGAAACTTTCGCCCCCGGCTGGCAGGTGGGGGATTCAGCGCCATCCTGTGCGGCTGGCATCGACGGCGTTGCCAATGACTTCGATTGCGGCACTACAGAACGCGCGGTGGGCGTCCGGATGGTCTCCTTCATTGGTGGTTCTATCTCTTACCGTTTTGGCAGTCGAAAGTAGAACAGATACCCGTCGGTAATCAGAATGTCTGCAAGTGTCCGCCGATCCGTCGCGGCAGGATCCTCGGTTGACGACTTCAG
>PMWR01000612.1 GCA_003166055.1 Acidobacteriaceae bacterium | reverse complement strand
CCGCTGTCGTTGCAAGCAATCACACGGAACCGATAGGGGCCCGGAGGGAGGTTCGAATACTGGACTTCGCGATCGTTGACCACCTCTCTCCAGTCGCTGTCCTGGCCCTCCAGCTTGTACTTGAAATGTACCTTCTCCGGCGCAGTGAGGCTCAGAGCGGTGTAGTCGATCGCAAGATCGTGAATTCGGGCCGGCAGATGCAGACTCGAAAGGGATGCTTCCGGCATGTTCTGCCAATATGTCTTGCCGTCGGCTACGACCCTTTCGACGTGCACGGGTGGCGCGATATTGTTCAAAGCAAGATGAGGAGGATCGACGACCTCGATGTCTTCTCGCGTTACGAACCACAGTTTTCCATCAGCATCTTCTGCAACAGTTGGACCGAAGGCAGATGACGATACCCAGGGCGAGGCACCGTCGGCTGCATCCAAAATCGTCGGTTCGACCCGGCGCGCCGGGTCTGAGATCCAGGCATCTATCTGGCTATGTGGTATGTGGAGCAGGCCGCAGGCCGTGTACAGCCACAATGAACGATCGTCTTCCTCTGTTGTCCAGTGAATCCTGTCGCAGGGCAAGCCGTTTCTGGTTGTGAGGGTTGTGATCCGGCCGTCTTTGATGCGGCTCACGCCCCCATTCTGCATCGCGGCCCACACGGCCCCATCCCGATCGAGGCGAAGGGCGGCAACCGGCCCCTTGGTCATTCCATTCGCGGCTGTGTATGAAAGTCGAACCTTGCCGTCCTTGAAATAGTTCACCCCCCCATCCTGCCAGAGTCCTCCAAGCCACAGTCCGCCGCGACCCTGATCGAAAACGATCACCTTGGCCCGTTGACGGTCCCCGAGTGTTGCCCAGGGAAGATTCTCGATCAGGCGTCCTCCCCGAAGATGGGAAAGGCCTTTGTCTCCAGAAAGCCAGATGTTGCCTGCATTGTCCCCGGTAATGGAATAGACCTCGGTGCTGGATACCCCATCTACGGACACGAACCTGCCGTTGTTGAACCAGGCCAGTCCATGACCTGTAAACACCCAGATGCGCCCGACATGATCCTGGTACATGGACTGCACCATGTCATCCGGCAGTCCATCGGCTTTACGGAATATGGTGGTTTTTCCTTTCTGCCATCTCGTCAAACCGTTGCCAGTGGCCATCCAAGTGCTGCCATCTGTCGTCGCGATTACGGAATTAACGTTATCGCTGGGCAAACCCTGTTTCGGAGAAACAGTAGTGACGGGGAGTTCTCGAAACCGATCAAGTCCCCCAGCAGTGGACACCCAGATATTCCCTTCACGATCCTCAAAAAGGCCTGCGATGATGTTGCCTGACAAGCCGTTCTCTGCCGTGAAGACATCCGTGCGACCGTGATGCACGTGGATCAGCCCCCGCTGGTTGGTTCCGATCCAGAGGCCTCCATCGCGGTCCCGGAGCATCTTATTCGCATGGATGTCGCGGTCGGGCAGCGTCGCATTGGAACTCATGGCGCTGCGAATCGGGTAGGATTCGAGTTTGTCTCCAACGACCTTCCTGAGTCCTCCACCCATGATCCCAGCGATCAGCCGGCCGTCGCCGGATTGAGTCAGGTCGGCAAGCCGCAGTCCGGGCATCGCATAGCACTTCGGCGGACCGGGCTTCCAGTGCCAAAGACCGGATTCTGCGCCAGCCCAGAGACCGCCTGAACTGTCCTGAGCCAAACTCCAGACGAAACTGCCGAAGGCGCCGTCTTGTCCGTAACATTGTCTGCTGCCGTTTTGAATGGCGCACAGCCGCCCGGTAGGGGTTCCCGGCGGACCGCCCAGCGCTCCCGCCCAAACCGTTCCCGACCGGTCTTCGAGCAGTGATGTTATGAACCGAGCACCTACCTCGGGATATTGGGTCAGCTTGCCGTTGTTCCAACTCGCGAGGCCGGCATACGTCCCAATCCAGAGAGTGCCATCGCGGGTGACGAGAAGAGCGTAAGGATTCTCTGGGAGTTGCTGGCCGGCAGGCGGTTGCCAGGGAAGAAAACGAACGCCATCGGAACGAAACAAGCCAGATTCCGTAGCGAGCCAGAGATAACCGTCGGGCGTTTGGGCCATCGCGAAGGCTGTGCCCGTAGAGAATCCGTCGCGGATAGTCCAGGTGGTATGCCCGTACTGGCTGATGTCGAGAGAAGGATCGAGCGCAAAAGTCGTCCGGCTGCCTCCCAGCAACACACCCAGGGCGAACACGACGAGAATAGTTCTTCTCATGGCAGGGAAGAAGGGGCTACCACGCTGGCAGCTGCGTCCCGGCACCGCATTGGCGCGATCGCTACCACTGGCTTATGAATAGTATAGCTGCGATTAGATACCGCTCAGGGCCAAATACTTATGGCAATTCCACTGTCGATCTGCCCTTCTGGCTCATCGCAAGCTGTCCATGCATCTGGCCATTCGCCGAACTCGCGGAGGAAACACTCAGCACAGGACACCGGGCCTGGCGCACAATCTCATAGGCATGTGAGAAGGAAGGGCCACCATAAAGCGAGCGATGGTTTTCCAGGCCGAGGACAACCAGATCCTCTTTCTCCTGCATGGCAAAGTTGAGGACTGTAGGAGAAGGCGGTCCCTGCAGAACGTGGTATCGGACAACGAGAGGTGCTTCCCCATTCGCCAGGTCCTCCATTCTGCATCTGAGTTCTCTCATCCTGCTCTGGCATTGGCAGTTCGCTGACGAGCAAACGTGCAGAACATCGATTTCGGCATTCCAGGTCGTTGCCGGCATTAGAACATACGGGATGGCGGCCGCAGACTCCGGCGACAGATCTGTTGCGAATAGCACCTTTTTGAGTTCGATTTGCCTGGCAGCACCGAGCGACAATGGCCCAATCGTCAGCACCGGACAAGAGACGAAGTGAAACATCTCCTGACCAATCGAGCCCAAGAGAAATCTCGAAATGCCGGTTCGCCCACGTGTGCCCAGAATCATCAAGTCAATCCCATGATCACGCACGAAATCCTCGATGACTCCCGAAATCTCGCCATCGATGTTCCAGCAGTGATGCTCGATATTGGCGAGACTGTGGGAGGCATTGAGTCGACCAATTAAGTCGTCGAAATCCCGCTCGGCGAGCTCATCAAGTTTGACCATGAATTCCGGCACGAAAGAGAATTCTGCGCGACAAACAACGTGGAGGATGTGGAGGACCGCCCCGAAATGGCGAGCCAACACGAGTGCATGTTGCAGCGCCCGCTCCGACCATGGGCAAAAGTCCGTCGCCACGGCAATGTTTCGAATCACCGGGCCGGAATGCAGATCGTCAGTCATTGCAGTGTCCTCCTTCAGGCCAGAAACCTGCATTCACTGGCAAACGAGTCCAGTCTCCAGCAGGTTGAACTCATGGTTTAGCACTTGAATACATTTGTTACGGGAATTAACAGCGTCATCATGCGGCGACAGTATCTCCACAGCCCCGCTCCGTTCTCTTCGCTATCCAAGAAGAGCGCGACAAACTCCGCATTTCCGAGTGAGCGGGATTCCATGCTCGCAGTGAGTCGGCATCGTATCTCCATTCTGCTCGACTAACTGATCGTAGGTTCTGGCCTTGTTGTGCCCCTGATTTTGCTGCAGATAACGGATCCTGATTTCGCAATCGATATTCTCCAGGAATCTGATATCTGCATCAGCGAGGAATCCCCTCGCCCACTCCTTGTTCCCAATTACATCGGTCTCGAGCATTTCCGTTCTCCTTTCTCGAAGGCTCCGTTGAGCCGTTGATTGCGCTGACTTGTTTCACGTTGTTTTCCAAGCACCGTCATGGTCAACTCACTCGGGAAATATCTTCTTGTTGGTCCGCATCGGCAAGCTCGAAGTCGGAAACACCGAGATAGCTGCAAGCAGGTACAAGTCGGGTGTGAGTAGCAATGTGTTCGTCAGCGTCTCGCACCCGGCCGAGCGGAACGGTTACGTAACCGTCTTCCCAGCGGATGAAATGAGATCCATCTTCGAGCGAATCGATCACTCCGGCGACATTCATAGCCACTCCGATGTCTCCGAACACGCGCGTGCCCGTTGGAAGCCCAAGCAGATCTTCGAGCAGCATTGCATTCCTCACTCTCCGCATCGCGAGGGATGCTGTTTCTCAACTTTGCAAGTGGGTGGATTGTCCTTTTTGGCAAATGCTTCGCGGATTATGGGTGTCGGAGAGCTTCCCCGGACTTGCCGATTGAAATTCTCCAGTTCAGCAATAGATACTCGACGAAGCTTCAGCCTCTTGCAGAGGTACTTCCCGTATGCCGACTCAGCAATAAAACTCGCTCCGTAAGTCCGGCCCAATGTTTGCAGGGCGTTTTCTCCGGCAGAGTCAACATATAAGACTTCCCGAAGATCGAAGGTTTTACCGTGTCCCCTAATCTCCCCTCTCGCCAAGAGGAGGAGCACCTGTGACCACAACCCGGTCAATCTGCCCTCCAGGACGATCACTCCGGAATCGTTCGCCGCGGGTAACGTAACTCTCAACATGCCAAGAGTCCTTGCAAATTGCTTGCCAATCGTGGATCGCGCTTAGATCCATTGAATCGAAAGCACATACGAATATCCCCAGGCACCTGCCGGCAAACAGACGGCACCGCGATTTCGACACTGCCGACAGCACGGCACCATCTCGTGCACAACCGTTCGTGACAAGGATCCATGGATGAATAGCAATGGGAACAACGCTTCGTGAGGCGGCTCATCGACCGCCGCGTAATACGGGACGTCGAGCATGAGCACCGCTGAGCATCCTTATCCGGAGAGCCGATGGCCTGGATTTGTCTGGCGCGAGGTCACTGTTCTGCGACTCGGAGAACGAGATGGTGGCGTCTTTGTCGAATTAGAGGTGATCGTTTTGAGCCGTGCAGACCCCAGGGGTTTCGCCGGCCGATCAAGCCGTTAGTTGACGAATTGCCCCGAAAGCTGATGCTCGAAAACCTCAATGACACGCGGACGGCGGTCATACGGGAAGCCCGCGTCTCTATGTCCCGAGGGCTCGCCTTAACAGGGAACAGGTGATTCAGACTTCATCGAGAATGAAGTGGTCGTATTCCTGCGATCGAGTCAGCTTCTTGTACGCAGGCACGATGCGGCCCGCATGAATTCCTATACCACCGAATTTGTCTATGCAGCGCAGCCGTTGGCTCAATTCGCACCGGGATGGAGATCGTTCTGGCTTACGGTGCGTTTCGACAATCTACGTGTCGAACGTGTTTCGCCAGTTTCGACAATGCACATAGACCCCAAGTTTTCTCCTTGACCAGTCAACGACTTGCACGCCGAGTGGTTTGGCACACAGGGTGCTTCTACAAAAATTGTGAAGGTGAAAGAACAAAGGGAAGCAGTGCACGCCCGGTTCGCAAGCGTGAAGGAGAGAGAATGAAAACCGCCCTCCAGTTCCACAGTAGGCAGATCAAATTGGCTGAAAAAGACATTTACGCGACAACGGACGATTTCCAAGGCTTATTCGCAAGAGAAATGACCGACCTCTTTCGTTTGTCACTACAACTTACTGCCGATGCCGAGAAAGCGGAAACCTGTCTCGTCCTGGCCATGAGAGAGTGCTTTGCCAATGGCGCCGTTGCCAAAGAATGGGCTCTCATCTGGACCCGCCGGACCATAATTCGCAATGCAATCTGCTTGGTTTTCGGCACGGAAAATGGATTGCCTAACGATCCGCACAGCGATGTTGGACCTGATTTCCATCTGCAAGCCTGCGGCTATCGGTTAGAGGCACTGCGGAACTCTCTCGCGATTCTGGCGTTGCCTGATTTCGACCGCCTGGTTTTTGTGATCTGTGTCCTTGAGCGGTATTCCATCCTGGATTGTGCCCTGCTTCTGAAGAAATCGCCGCAAGCCGTCAACGACGCGCGCTTGCGAGCAATTACCCAACTCGTTTCTGACGAAGAACAGAATCGTCACGAGTCGACCACAGCATTTCCAACCAGTGCGTACGCCGCTAGCAGAAATGGAATTGGAGAGGTCGATGACTCTTGTGGGTCAGTTCTTGACTAAGGGCGGCCAATTCATTCTGCGGGGACTCCAATAAACCGTTCGGCCCGGCGTCATAGGCCGTCTTAACAGCGCGCCGGGGTTCATTCCCCGCTTCGGCATCAACGTCTGAGTCCGCGGACGAACTTATCTTGAACGAAACTGTGAAACTTTGAAACGAGAGGTGTCTGTGAGCAAGCTTTGGCGGGTGATCATAGTCGGAGGTGGTTTTGGCGGGCTTCGTGCCGCACAGGCGCTGAAATCAGAGTCGGTAGACGTGACCTTAATTGATCGTCGCAACTATCATCTCTTTCAGCCTCTTCTATACCAGGTTGCAACGGGGTCACTCTCACCGGGGCAGATTTCGGCTCCGCTTCGGAGTGTGTTGAGCCGCCAAAAGAATACGCGTGTTCTCCTGGGTTCAGTGGAAGACATTGACGCGGATTCGAAGCACGTAGTTCTCGCCGATGGGGCTGTCCTTCCTTACGACTCATTGATCGTCGCCACTGGATCGCAAACATCGTATTTCGGACATAACGAGTGGCAGGAGTGGGCGCCTGGCTTGAAGAGTGTTGAAGAAGCCACAACTATCCGCCACAAGATTCTGTACGCCTTCGAGGTCGCAGAGCGGATCTTAGATCCAGTTCAACGGCGTGCCTGGCTGACATTTGTGATCGTCGGAGCAGGCCCGACGGGTGTGGAACTTGCTGGAGCCATTGCGGAGATCGCCCGGCAAACGCTCAAGAATGATTTTCGATCCATCCATCCTGAAGAAGCCCAAATCATTTTGCTGGACGGAGCACCGCGCGTGCTCATGCCATTTCCAGAAGATCTGGCGGAGAAGGCCGCGCGGTCTCTTGTCAAGCTCGGCGTCACCGTAAAGTACGGCGCAATGGTCGTGGATGTCAACAAAGAAGGTTTAACCATCGAAGTCGACAAACACGCGCACTACATCGGTGCCAGGACAGTGATCTGGGCAGGCGGCATCACGGCCTCTCCCCTGGGACAAGTTCTGGCCTGCCGCACGAATGCTCAAACTGACAAGGGAGGAAGAGTCAAAGTAAAGCCTGACCTGACGATTCCAAATTATCCTGATATCTACGTAATCGGCGATCTCGCCTGCGCTGCAAATAGGAATGGAAAACCCTTGCCGGGCTTGGCGCAGGTGGCCATGCAGGGAGGGATTTACGCGGCTAATGCGATCTTGCGGAGAGTGAAAGGCCAGTCTGAACTCCCGACCTTTCATTACTTCGATAAAGGTTCTCTGGCGGTCATTGGACGCTGGTCAGCCGTAGCCAATGCCTTCGGGGTTCAACTCTCAGGCCTGGCGGCCTGGATCGTCTGGGCATTCATCCACCTCATGTACATCGTGACATTTCAGAATCGCCTATTGGTTTTCATCCAGTGGGCGATTCAGGACTTGACGTTCAGTCGTGGTGCCCGGCTTATCACCGGTGATGCCTCAACGGATCTCAATTTCAATAAGGAGGTTGCTGTTGATTGCAGCGAGCGAGAAGCCAACGCCGAGATGTTTGCCGTGCCGCATCCACCAGGGGGGGAAAGCAGTGAACAGTTTGGGGGCTCTGAGAGCCTCGAAACCGTTCTCATCTTTTCGCGCTCCTCTTGAAAGGCCAAGCTTCGCAACCTGGACTCTGAGTCATCGAAGGCAATATGCGCTAACTTATTCAGCCCATGTCCTCGCTCCAGAGTTCGGAACCATACTGCCCTCGACTGGCCCCTGGAACCCTCGTGTCCAATGGTCTCTCTGTTGTGCATGTCAGTTACCGAAGGTTGACACGGAATGAAATGCCGAGGTGATGTTGGGCTGATCCCACACGATCAGCCCGGTGGCCCACTGGTTGCAAATTTGGCAGCATTTTGGCAGCAAATATCGCCGATTGTGCCGATGGCATGGAAGAGGTCATCGGTTCGATCCCGATCAGGCAGTCAGCAAGCAAAATGTCGGCGGAAATATCACAGCGGGCTCAAATTTCGCAGGACGCAAAGCAGTTGGGACAATTTCACCCAACGGGTTCTGGCTTGGCCTTCGCGAGCTTGCCTCATACTAACAACTTAACGAGAGGAGGGGATACCAGTGATACCGTTTTTTGTGGACCAGGATCGTCAGATCCTTCCCAAAGCAAATTTGCTCGTCTTTAAACGAGCGGAAGTTGTTAAGCCTGAGCGTGTCCAGGAACATCGGGCCTCTTTTTCAGGCGCTGAAGATCTGTTGCCATCCAAACGCGCACACTTCCCGGACCATTTCCGGTGTCAGGTTCCGCCCGGTGGCGATGCGCGCGGCCTCGCGGGTCGTGTCATCGACTTCGCGAAAATGCTCTTCCGCTGTGCGCTCGACCACACAGGTAGCCTTCGCGTGCAGCGCGGGCCGAACGTTTGTTTGCCACTGCTCGCGAATCGCGGCGAGATTGCCGCCAAAGGTCTCGATCGTGTCGTGGATATAAAGGATGTCTTTGGCGCGCCTGTCGCGATCACGCTTCTCGTGAATCAATATCTTCTGTACGAGGAATGCCGCCGCGTTGGGAAGAAGGATGCGTCGAAAGCCGGGCGTCGGATAGCCGACGGCCGGTGCGATCATTACGTCCCAGGGATTTTGGAGCAACAGTTCGAG
>PMWR01000500.1 GCA_003166055.1 Acidobacteriaceae bacterium | reverse complement strand
GCGCGGTCGAGCGATCCGACCCACGCGGCGCCTTGCACGCCTTGATCCGGCTCGGGGTGCGGGGCGTCGCAGGGAGCATCGGACCAGACCACGCCGATGTAGGTTAGCGGGGGGTCGCGCAGGGCGGAGCGGCACAGCAGGCCCGTGGCTTGTGTGAAGGGAGACAGAAAGCCAGCCAAGGGCGAGCAGACGCCAAAGCCGGAGACTGAGAAATCCTCGGAGGGGAGCGGCATGCGCGTGACCCTGGTTTCCCTGGCCTCGGAAAACGCGACGGATAGGTGCATAGTGAGGGGCATGCTCTTCAACTGCTCGTAGCGGTCGCGGGGTATGGAGACAACGGCATCGCCATCCTGTGAGCCGGCAANNTCGACTTCGAGCTTCACCGCGTCGGGGACGAGCACGGTTCCCGCTGCAACGCCGGTGCCCTGCAATGGCGTGTGGATCAGAACTTCACCGGTGTCGGGCCAGGTTTCATAGGTTTGGTAACTGGGCGAAAGCGGGTGAAAGGCGAGCTGGACGGGCGGGTTTGCCGCAACTGGATAGTTGACGTCGATGCGAGGATGGTGGCTCTGGATTCTCTCCGCAAAGGGTGAGGCAAGGATGAGCAGCGCGGGAATGCCGTAGAGAAGAGCGCGAGCGAGCCAGACCCTGCGCAGTGCGTATTGCAAAACTACGACCGCGGCGCACACGCAGAATGCGAGCGTAAAGGCTCCTTGCGTGGTGTACGAAGCGCCGGCGATGGCGGTAAAGTGGTTGGGCATCAGACGCTGCACCACGGCGCCGAGAGCGATGATTCCAACAAAGACGCCAAGCAGGGTGAGCGTCATGCGGGCGAAGTTGGAGGTGACCGTGGCGACCGCCAAGATGGGAAGAACAAGGACGATGGTGAGCAGGAGCAGATTGAAGAGGAGTCCGGGAATGAAAGAGAAGGGCTTGAAGCCGGCCTCGGCGAGCAGGGCGCATTGTGCGATGAAGATGGGCAGATAGAGAAATGCCAGCAGGAAAAGCAGTTTGGCGGCGAGCAGCTTTGGCCATTCATAGGGGCGCGTGAGCCAGAACTGGCGGTCGCCGACCAGCGTTTCGGCGTGGACAACGCGGACGATGAGGAGCCACCAGCTTACCGGGACAAGAGCGAGCAGAAAGCCGCCCATGATTTGGAGGTTATAGGAGGCGACCGAGTGGCTGCCCATGGCGCCGTGGATGTGATCGGGGCCGATCCAGGTGTTGGGATAGAACCAGGCGAAGGCGGCGGTGATGGCGACGGAGAGGAAGATCTCGCCCCAGAAGCGGCGGGCGTCCTTATAGAAGATGTGCAGGATCTGGCTCATGCTGCGGTCCCTTTGACAGCGGGTTGGTTGTGCTGCGATGGAGCGCGAAGCCGCCCGGCTTTGGCGACGGCGAGAAAGATGGAGCGTAGCGGCATGGGATCGAGGGAGATGTCGCGGGCTGAGGGAAAGAACTGCGCGATTTCGGCTGCGGTGGAGTCGTTGTGTGCGCTGTGGACGAAGCGGACGACGCAGTCGACGGTTTGCGCTTGCAGCCATGTGGGCGGAAGACTTGCCGGCAGCGGCGCGGGGACCGAGAGCGTGACGGTAACTTCGCGGAAACGGTCGGAGAGGACGGACATTTCTTCAGAAAAGAGCAGGCGGCCCTGTTCGAGATAGCCGATGTGGCTGGAGAAGCTTTCGATTTCGGCGAGGTCGTGCGAGGAGAGAAAGATGGTGGTTTCGGGTGCGCGCTCGATGAGGCCTTCGATGAGCTCGTCGCGGACCAGTGGATCGAGGCCGGAGAACGGCTCGTCGAGGACGATGAGAGGCGGACGATAGGCGAGCGAGCTGGCGAAGGCGGCTTTCATCTTCATGCCGCGGGAGAGGTTTTTGAGCTTGCGCTGGAGGGGGAGATCGAACTGGCGGACGAGCTGCTGCTCGAGGGCGCGGTCCCAGGTGGGATAGAAGGCGCGGTAGTAGTCGAGCAGCGCGCCGACGGTCATCCATTCGGGCATGTCCTGGTTCTCAGAGACGTAACCGATGCGGTTGAAGGCTTTGCCGGCGAGGGAGCGCGAGTCGATGCCCAACACCTGCGCGGAGCCGGCGGTGGGGCGGAAGATGTTCATGAGCAGCTTGATGACGGTGGTCTTGCCTGCACCGTTAGCGCCGACCAGTGCGTAGATTGCGCCTTCGGGGACGGCGAGGCCGAGGCGGTCGACGGCGAGGGTCTGACCGAAGGTCTTTGAGAGGCTTTGGGTAAGGATGGCGGAATTCATAATTTTTGGTTCCCTCCGTCTTCGGGCGTGGGCGTGGGTTCGAGTTTGGGCTGGTTGGGCCAGTCTTGACGGTCTTCGATGACGCGGCTTGGATCGTCGTCGGTGAGGCGCTGCCAGTGATCGGAGATGGAGGAGAGCATCTCTTCACGGCCGATGCCGAGGCGCTTGGCTTCGACGACCAGCTCTTCAATCTCGTGCCCCAGGAGGTGGGTGCGCTCCTGGCGGCTGGAGTCGGGCAGGACAGCGACCACGGTGCCGATTCCGGGGCGGGTTTCAAGCAGGCCCTCGCTCACCAGATGGGCAACGATCTTGTGCGCTGTATTGGGATTGATCTTGAGTTCTTTGCTCAGGGCGCGGACGGAGGGGAACGGGTCACCGGGGCGCAACTGGCCGGAGACCATGGCTTTTTTCGACGCGTAGACGACCTGNNCTGGAATCCTGGCTTTGTTTCGATGCACAATCGTAGAGGCCAAAGGCTGAACCATGTGCGGCATTGAAAAGAATGTTCGTATGGTGGAACGATTGCGGTTGACCGGGGAGCGCGTGGACCGCAGAATGAGAAGAACGCTGTTGATCCGATCCGGGCGGTGCAAAGACCGCAGCCGGGATAGAAAATGCGGCGGAAGGCACTTTCCCCAAGCCGGGAGACGGTTCCCGAAATTCAATCGACTGAGGCGCTCATGATTGCTTATTTACTGCTGCTGGTTGCCGTTCTGACCCGTGTTCTACCCCATGCGGGGTGGTTTAACTTCACCGCTGTGGGCGGAGCGCTGCTGTACTTTGGCGCGCGGCGTTCGTGGCGGGAGATGCTGGCTCCGCTGGCGGTGCTGATGGCTACCGACTACTACCTGACGGTTTACGCGTACCATACCGCCTTCCAATGGGGCGCCTATCTGCCCACTTGGGCGTGGTACGGGATGGCGATGGTGCTGGGACAGGTTCTGCTGCACGCCAAGACGACGTGGGTGCGGGCTGGGGCGGCATCGCTGCTGGGGCCGACTTCGTTTTTTGTGGTTTCGAATTACGCGGTGTGGGCGGTGGGTACCATGTATCCGCACACGGCGGGCGGACTGGGCGCGTGCTACGTGGCAGGGCTGCTGTTTTACCGGAATGACCTGATTTCCACGGCGGTTGNNTTTGGGGTTCCGGTGCTGGTGAAACGGATGAGCCCCCCAGTGCCGGCTGATGTGGCAGCTCATTAGAACATGGGCTCGTTGTTACCCTTCCCTGCGCTAGGGAAAACGGCAAGGATGAGTTTCCCATCAAGAGGCCACTAATTGCATGGGAACTGCCAATCTGCGTTCTAGTTTTAACGGGCCGCAGGACCAAGGTCTAATCGCAGGAAATTGAGGCCTGCTGCCGAGATCCAGGTACGCGCTGCTCAGCCTAACAGCAGGGGCGGACGCCTTTAGTTGCGGTAGGTCATGGGCGTGGGTAGCGAGCCCTTCGGAACAAATGAATGCACGGCGGTTCAATCCGGTTGGCAGTTTTTGGGATACTGTTCATCTCAAGTGACATGGTCTCATAAACATTGCATCAATCTTTGTGCATAGACTGTACAATGATTTGTAATGGCCGCACGTCTGGACAGGGAACTCGACCACCAATATCGGATGCGGCTGGTGCAGGCAATATCCGTAGGTTGGCAGAGCCTCATGAGGTTCCTCTGTTTCGCTGCATTTTGCGCTTGCGTTTATTTTTCGCTTCGGGACCTAGCGGGGAAGCAGACGTTCGCCGATATGAAGTTCAGCGCGATTGCTGATCTCAAAGCGAACAAGTATTTTGGGTTGATCCTGCCTTGGACTTTGTGCACCGTAACGGCGGCCTGGGGGGCCGGTGAGCGGTATCTCCGAAAGAGACATATCAAACGGGTTTCCAGTGAAAGCTCGGAAATGCAAAAATTGCTGGACCCCGGGAGGCGTTCCAGCCGTCTAAGCAAAAAGGGCGAAACCACCCCGGAGGATTTCTGATATGCAAAGCTCAATCTACATTCTGAGTGCGGTCGGTGCCGTTTGTGCCGCGTGGTTTCTTTGGACCTTGGGCATTAAGGTCTTGCTCCTGGATGGGATGCGTGAGCGGCTTTTCGAGATTCGGTTCGAACTGTTCCGGCTCGGAATGAGTGGTGAACTTCCCTTCGACAATGAGGCGTTTCGGGCTGTTGAAACTTTAATGTGCGGGCTGCTGCGTTTTGGTCATCGAATCACGTTTCTGACATTCTTGCTTTCTAGCCTTGAGATCGCGAAAGCAAAGAAGGACAAAGACTATGTTGATGTATCCCAACAAATTGGCTTGAAGATTTCACGTCTTCAGCCGTCAACGCAAGTAAAAATGGCGAAGATATTAAAGGATACGCATTCGGTGGTTCTTGTCTACATGGCGCTGAGTTCTCTGCTTTTCCTGACAATAATGGCGGCGATGAAGGTATNNTCGGAATCGACGAGGGAGAAAGTCAGTCATGTTATCGACCGTGAGGCCTACCTAGCCGAAACCCAACGCGGTATGCGTCTTGCAGTAGCTTAATGAGTGCGCATACGCGGTCCTTGCTTTAGACAGGACTTTCGCCGCCCAAAGCTGCAGCCGCTTTGGGGTGCAATTGACTGTCCGACGCGGTTAGTAGCACGGCATTACGCTAGTCTTCCAGCGTCTTCCCGGCGCGTTTTCTTTTTATCCACCACCAGGCAAAGCCAATGACGGCCAGGACGCCTACGACGGCGACCACAGGCAGAGCGTGGTGCTGCACGACTTCGACTGCTCGGGGGCCCAGCTTGAGGACCAGCAG
>PMWR01000568.1 GCA_003166055.1 Acidobacteriaceae bacterium | reverse complement strand
ATCGCCTTATTGATGGTGACGGCGACGGGGTTGAGGTCGGACGCGTAGCTTTCGAGACCGAGCCGCTGCGCCTCCAGCGGAATGGCACCGCCACCGGCGAACGGATCGTGGAAGGCGGGCAGTTTCTCCGGATTGAAGAGCGTGGCTGCGTCAGGGTGGTTACGATTCAGCTCGCAGGTCTCGCGCCAGGACTTCCATATTTCTGCGCGTGCAGCGTTGAGCACTGTCTCGTTGTTTGTGTTTTCCCAAACTACCAGGTCTTCAATGATTTTGAAGAGCCGTTCCCGCTCTTTCGCCGCTTCAACCTTGTTTACGCCACGATTGAGATGTCGCTCGTAGCCTGGATCGTTCACCAATTGGGCAAAGAGAACTGCCCGAGCAGCCGCCAGCGGTCGCCGTGCCCACCAGAGATGCAATGTGCTGGGATGACCGTGACGAATCGACTTCTCTCGCGCTGCGGCTGCATTAATTTTGTCCAGCGGCAATGCCACTTCGATGAGCTTGCGCGGACTTTTAACTTCGACAGTTTTGCTTGATGCCATGGGGAATTAACTCGGGAATGCGGGTTCTGCCCGTGAAAGCAAAGATTTCAGGTTGAGGTTGACGCTGGTGGTTGCCCAGTCTGGCTCCTGCGTAAACGGGCAACGAATGTAGTATGGTCCGTTGGGTTGCTCGCCATCAACAAGTACGATGGCAAGCAGAAACTTCTCCCGCTGGTTCAAGCCGTACATGATCTCGTTGCTTGTCACTGTAATGGTATCGCTTCCCTGGATGCGCCCCTTGACCTCAATGTGCCTTGGCTCAGGGAGAGGGCAGCCAGGAATCGCTGGAGGCTGGCTGGTAATATCCCAGCCACACTTCTGGGCCGAGACATCCAAAACCTGGTGACCGAGCGCCTGTTCCGCTTTGATAACGGCATCCATTGCGATTCGCTCGATGCGTCTCCTTGCCTCAGCATCGGCGCTCCACGTGGCGCTGGCCGCTGGTTCACCGCGTCTTTTCGCCAGCAATCCTGCCGGTATGACCAGCGCTCCACCCAACACAACCGGCGTGGCCGAGCTGACATCTTTCAAGGCGGCCAATTCAAGCTGGCGACTGCGAAGGCGATTGGTCAGGTCGTCAAGGATGCGGTCGATGTTGCCCAGAGTCATGCGCGGCACTTTGCCTGCGGCAATCTCCTCCTGCATCCGAAGACGACGGTTCTGCCAGTGATTGATCTCCCTCACCAGGCGGTCCTGCACCGCGGCAAGGACACGGTCTGCATTGCGCTCGACTCGCTCTTTGACGGTTCGGAGATGCTCCGGCACGATGGTCGCCGAAGCCTGCCGGATGGCGAGCTTCTCAAGATCCTGGGTAATCCAACTGGCGGCGAGTATGTCGGGGATCAGTTGGAGGTCCGCTTCCGACGCTGGCTGGAGGTCAAGGTGAGGCGCCCACCCGGCATTGCTGGCCTGTCCATCTGCATGTATATCGATGAACTGTACGAGCCGGGAGATGGTCCGCCCCGAATCGCCTCCCTGACGAATCGAGTGGTCCACGAGAAACATGATGCGAGGATCGGTGGCGGGATCTGCGCCAGACTCGACCGGGTCAACAAAGACCGCTCCCTGCTTTAGATTGTTGCGCAACCTCTCAAGAGTGAGATCAGTCACCGCCTGCATGAGCGGATGGGCCGGATGCAGGAGGCTGGCCATCGGAGCGGCGGCGCGATCTTCTAAGCGCACAAACTTCTTTTCAAAACAGACCCGCTCGTAACGGAGAGTGACCGGATTTAGATTGCGCCGGTCCCGGCCCGTAAGCTGCCGATCCCGCTCGCGAATGATGGCCGGGACATTCGTTATCTCGTAGCGGCCCTCTTCACGGGGGCGCAATTCACCACCGAGTTGCTGAAAGGCCTGGGAGAAATAGGACCGAATGAAGTAGGGCTGTAGCTTGCGCGCCTCGGCCTTTTCCATCTCTTCCTTGACCGTGTACAGGCGTTGCAGGTCCATGACTTCTTCAGACAGGGCATTGCGGGAGAGAATTTCTTCGATATGAGCCGTGTCGAGTGCGCCTTCCACCTTGGTTCGCAACTCGTCGCGGCGTTTTGGATCGTCCCCGTAGCGGATGGCTTCGATGAGCAGGTCTTTGAGGCTCTTTTCCTCGAAGACTTCGCCAAGGATGTCGAAGACGCGCCCGCCGAGAGCCTCGCGTTGAATTTCCAGTTTCTGAAAAAGGCGGGCAAACACATCGCCCTCTCGGGTTTCGGCGGCTAGCATATTCCACAAGTGGCACATCTGAGTCTGGCCGATACGATGAATCCGCCCGAATCGTTGCTCAATTCGGTTCGGGTTCCAGGGGAGGTCATAGTTGACCATCAGATTTGCATTCTGAAGGTTGATACCTTCGCCAGCCGCATCAGTAGCCACGAGTACGCGAACGCGGGGATCGACGCGGAATAGCTCTTGGATTTTGCGACGCTCATCCCGGTGAACACTCCCATGGATTTGAACGACGGCTTCCTGGCTACCCAGCAGGTCCTTGATCTTCCGGTCAAGGTAATGCAACGTGTCCTTGTGCTCAGTAAAGATGATGAGCTTGCGCTGGTTCCCATCGGCATCCCGCATTACAGGGTTGTCCTGGAGAATATGGGAAAGCTCGTCCCACTTGCGATCCTGGTTGGAACTCCTGAGTAGGAGGGCCTGAGCCTCCAGGTCGGCTAGTTGCAAGATTTCAGCTTCCAGTTCCTGAATAGTCTGAGCTGCGGTAGCCTGATCGACGACCTCTTCCTCAAACTGGTCGAACTCCTCGGCGGGCAACTGGTCTGCGAGATCCCAGAGGTCATCCGCACTTCGCTCGATAGGGAGGGCCTCCAATCGACCGCGGGAGCGAAGCTGTTCCTCCTCCAAACGACGTTTCATCTTGCCGTGGCGCCGGCGAAGGGACTGATAGATGGCCTCTGGACTGGAAGCCAAGCGGCGCTGGAGTGCAGCCAATGCAAAGCCAACGGTCCCTTTGCGGCCACCATCCTGAAGACGATCTGCGCGATTCATTTCTTCCGTGACGTAGGTCGTCACGGCTTGGTAAAGAGCCCTCTCCGCATTTGACAGCTTGTAGGAAGCTGTATAGGCACGGCGCTCTGGAAAGAGGTGCGTGCCGTCGAAGCGGAGCATTTCTTCCTTGACCATTCTCCGCATGAGGTCCGCTACGTCCACTTTGTGGGCGCCGTCCCGGAACTTCCCGTAGAAACGGTCAGAGTCCAGCAGAGAAAGGAAAAGCTGGAAGTCCGCCTCTTTGCCGTTGTGCGGAGTCGCGGTCATCAAGAGAAAGTGGCGAGTGACGCTGCCGAGAAGCTGTCCAAGCTCAAAGCGCTTTGTCGTGTTGATCTTGTTTCCGTAGTAGTTTGCTGACAGCTTGTGGGCTTCATCCACGACGATCAGATCCCAGCGTGAGGACTTGAGCCTTTCCTGCAAATCCTCGTTGCGGGAGAGCTGATCGAGTCTCGCGATAATGAAGTCCGTGTCCTCAAACGGATTGCCACTCAAGGATTGCTCAACGTGCTCGCGGGAGAAAATAGTGAAGCTCAGCCCGAACTTCTCGAAAAGTTCATCCTGCCATTGATTGACTAAGCTGCCAGGAGCGACAACGAGGATGCGAACGGCGTCGGCCCGCATAATCAACTCGCGGATGTAGAGTCCCGCCATAATCGTCTTGCCCGCACCGGGGTCATCGGCGAGCACAAAGCGCAGCGGCTGTTTGGGCAGCATCGCCTCATAAACTGCGGTGATCTGATGGGGAAGCGGCTCAATGTTCGAGGTATGGACGGCCATCATCGGATCAAAAAGGTGTGCCAGATGAATCCGGAATGCCTCGGCAGCGAGCTTGAAATCCTCACCCGAGGCGTCGAATGCCCACGGACGGCCGGCTTCTGCCAGGAAGAGAGCCGGTTCGTCGGCCCTGAAAAGCATTCTCTCCAGAACAGCGCCTTCAATCGTCTTGTAGTAGACGGTGAGCGCATGATCGCCGACAAACTCCGTTGCCACAATACGGACGGGGCGGTTGGGATCGATACCCGAGATAGCCGACTGACTCTTGATCTCTTCCAGCTTCAACATGTCTTGCCCTTGAAACGAATATCTCCACCCGCCGAGATGAATGAAACGCGTTCGCTGAAATTTGACACGATTGTGCCTTCTGTTCATTCTGCGTTGGAGTTCGTTAGGTACTTGACGCCTTCGCTTTAGAAGCGCTCTTCGCAGCTCGTTGGCATGCCTTTTCGAAGGAGTCAAGCATGCCGTAACCACTGAAGCTGATCTTGACAGTCTTCACTGCTGTTTTTGGATCAGGCTTGGTTACCTCCAGCCATCCGCGGGCGATCATCTTTTTCATCAACTTCGCCACGTTGGGTTGGGGGATCCCGATCACTTGAGCGATCTGCGTTTGCGACTTCGATACAGGCCTGTTGCATTCCCGGAGAACCAGCACCACCGACCTTGGGTCCGCTGATGGAAAAGCGTCTCCAAGTTCCGTCCGGTAGGCATCCATCATGTCTAGAAAAATGTCCAAATATGCCACACATCATCCTTTGATACAACAACATGCCAAATAGCATGACAGTTTTCCCTTACCTGGAACAGCAGCGATATTCCAAATGGAATATCTCCAAGTTGTTCCCAGGGGCCAGATCGACATTCCAAATGGAATAAGCGCCAGTGTCTCTCAATTGGCCTACGCATGTAAAGGCCGGCGGACGCTTGCCTTCCCCAGCCATCAGTTGCGGCGTCTACCGCTTTCCCGTCAATCTCGCTGTCGAGATCGCGATCCGCGAAACGGCCGCGGAGTTGCGCAAAGACGATGCCATCGAACAAGTGATCTTTGCCTGTTTCGACGAGACGGTGTATGCAGTCCGGCGTCGTACGATTATGCTCAGTCAACGCTCAAGAAAATGGCCTGAATAGAAAGCGAAACTCAGCGGGGCTGAGTGCAGCGTTTTACGAATTGAACGCCCCTTCGCAGTGCTTGTAAACTTGTTTGTATGGCATTCGACCGCGCAGCTTTCGCCGATAAACTACGCCGTTCCAAGGAGCATTTGGCCGTCGACGACGGAGAAATGGCTGTGGGAACAGGCATTTCCGAAAGTCGCCTTTCCATACTCTTGGCCGGTTTAGCTGAACCGACAGGAGATGAGGTTCTCATCCTAGCTGACTTCTTCGATTGCGATTACAAGTTCTTTATATCTATGGATAAGCTGGCAGCCTTCGAGCAAACGGACAGCCTGTATCGAAAGCACGGCACGGCGTTCAGCAAACAGGATAGAAGATCGATTCAACAGTTTCTTTATTTGTGCGAGTGCGAAGCTTGGCTTTGGAAGACAGCCACGCGCAGAACGGAATCGTTCTCCTTCACGCCGAAGGGAAATCATTTCAAGACACATGGCGAGCAAGCAGCCTGCGAACTCCGGAAGCACCTGGGATATGTGGACGGCGAAATTCCCTCCGATTTGTTCCGGGACTTGCGGCGCATTGGCATCCACGTGTTTCGTCGGAAGCTTGTCAATTCCAATATCTCCGGGGTCATGATTTGGCATCCGAGCGCTGGTCGCTGCATTTTGGTCAACTATCACGAAGACCTGTATCGGCAACGTTTCACAGCCGCACACGAACTGGCTCATGCGCTCATGGAAGACTCTGAAGTAAACGTGTCATTCGGTAACGACGGATCGAATTTGGCTGAGGTCCGCGCCAATGTGTTCGCGTCGCATTATTTGGTGCCTCCCGAATTCTTGAAAGGCATCTCAGTTGGCAAAGGCGGGTGGACGGAATCCGATCTTAACCTGTGGGCTGGAAAGCTGACCGTAAGTACAATGATGCTGCGCATCGCACTGAAGGAACATGGGCTGATTACCAGCGAACAATTTGATGAACTGAAGGCCAGCCGGGCACCGCGTAATCAGAAGATTGATCCAGAAATAGCAAACGAATCCGGCAGGACGCGCGAACGAAAGTCTGCATTGCTGGAGCGAGGATTATCTTTCCATTATGTGAATGAATGCATGGAAGCGCTTCGAAATGGTGATATTTCATATGCTCGCGCCGCTGAGATGATGCTCATTTCGGAGCATGACCTCCCGGGGATAACCGCGCTTTTCGCGGTGGATGGCCAAAAGTGAATTCTTACTCCACATTCAAGCTCTTAAATGTGGTAGACACCTGCTCGCTCTGGAATGTCTTGGCAAGCCTATTGCTATATCGGAATGCCAGGAGCGCTGGGATGTCGATGAGCTCTACTCGGTTTGTTAAATATGAGTGCCTGCATAAACGGGGCGCGAATTCGCCGGAATGGATCGAGCTCAGGAAGCGCCTGCTGGAGAGAGTGTCTGCTGACGAGATCATGTTTTGCGATATTGAACTGGAGGATTTGCAGGAGGTTGCTTCATTAGAGGCAAGATTGGCAATCAGCAAGGGTGAACTGTCTTGTATCGCTTGGGCAAAGCGCACGGGGCAAAGCTTCTTTTCCGATGACAAGAAGGCGAAACGCCTCGCGGGGAGCGTACTCGACGATGAATCGATTCAGGATACGCCGCACCTATGCGCCTGGCTATGCATCCACGGAAGCATCCATGAGCATGATGAAGGCCGGATCAAGACGGATCTGAAGAGTCTGAATCGCCCCTTAGATCCGCATATCTCGAATGCGTTTCGGCGCGCCTTGGAAATCAGGCTTATGAATGAGATGCAACGGCAATCAGGTCAGTCATGAATAGGCTGCGATCTACGGGCGCGAGATTCTATGTTGACGATGAGAAATCGCCGATATTCATTTCGACGTACGCCTATCTTGGAAACGTGCGTCGGGCTGTTGCCACCAATTGAGACATCGTCAATGATTCAGTTTCGGGGTAAGAAGAAGCGATTCAAAATCCAAAGGCCCTGATCTCCATCCACGATGCCATTGCGCGACTCAACCCTTCTATTGAGGGCTGCGGCGTGCCATAGGCACGTCGAAAGCGAGTATCGTGAGCGTCAATTCACGATTCCGGTCATTGGGCTGATGAAAGATATAACGGAAGATGGACTCATCCAAATTACCAATTGTCCGTTTATAGTCTTTGTGTTTTGGGGTACTATCCGCAATCTTCACTAAGACATCGGTGAAGTTAGCGTTCCTATTAAAGATCAACACGGCTGTCTTTGTGTCTCGCCAACTGAGGTAAGAAAGCAGTTGGTCGATGGTTTCAAGAAACTGCTTCTCGCCGGCCCAAAACTTACATTCGGCAATAAAGACATTGCGTCCTTCATCTCGAATCAAGATGTCGGTCTTTCCTTGAAAGTTAAACGTCTCACCCGTTGCGCGACCCTCATATTGGCCGTTGAGCTGTACGAGAAAATGCGTTCTTAAATCCTCTTCTCCCATCTTTTCAAAGGCCTTGGGACTTTGCTCCATCACCCGAACCATGCTTGAAATGATGCCAAGAATATTCTCATACTCCGCCACTGCGAGCGCCGGTTCTGGCTGAAATGGTCCCGCCGATGCGGGTGGTCGTTCGATCCTCGGCCTACGCCTTTGCATGGGTACAGCGTAGGTCGCCGCTGCTCCGTCGCGTCGTTTGATTGGAAAGCCGACGGAGGCAGCGATGTGTGAATCGCTCAGCAACTTATTCTTTCTCTGCTGGATCTGCTGACGAATTTGTTGCACAATCCCCGAATTGTGCCGATCAATGGCCATTTTCAGGTTCCCGAGGTTCTGCTTCAGAAGCGTTAGCTCGTTGTCAAACTCGCGTTTCGCCCTCTCCGCATCGAGATTAACACTGGCGTATGTAAGGTGGATCTCACTCTTCACGACCTCCGCCCTAGATCCCCCAGAGCTGTATGTGCCGCTCTGCGGTTGGACGCCAAACAGCCCAGGGTCACCCGTAAATGGGATTACGAATGTCACTCGCGTTCCGGCGAGATAGAAGGGCTCGCTTCGGTCGTAGATGAAACGCATCGGATCGCCGCTGACATCAATCTGCTTCTCCCCGTAGTCAACGTAGATTCCCGCCTCGTCAAGGACAGGCACATCAAGAGTGAACTCGTCCACGAGCGATCCCACCAAGTCCTCTTCGCTGGCGTTGAGTACATAATTCGGCTCAAGAGACTGAATCTTTGTTTTGATTTGGCGCTCTTGGCCTGGCAATACTTCCAATATAGACGCCCCGTTGAATAGCATCCTTCTCCACCCTTACCGCCTTGCTGGCAATCACGTGGCAATACCGCTCATTATGGGCCGGGGATTGGACAGATTCAAGGACTAATAGATACGAGTACCCCAAGCGCTTAGCCTTCGATGTCAAATGGCGCAAAATCCCCGAGTATCAAATCGAGCAGGTTCAGCCTGGAAACGTACATCGGGCTGTTAATCGCCAACTGAGGCTCAACTTCCGGTTTGCCCGTGATACGAGCTGCGACCGGCATATGTCTAACCCGAAAGTTCCATATGAAGCTGGCTTGGTGCGAATGCCCTTTGCGGTTTGATCTCAAGAAAGGCGTGGAACGGCGGATTCACCCTATAACGTGTAGGAGCACCCGCTTCCTCTGAGAGATTGCGCGCCATTACTCTTGTTTTCATCAAGCTGTCTTCGTCGTTGGTGAATTCGTAGCGGCCTGGCGAGGTTTCAGGTCCGAGAAAAGTCAGTTCAGTCAGAAGATCAACGATCTCAGCAATTCTAATATCGCTGATCCCAGCCCTTCGCATAGCTACCCTGATATGTTCTCCGTCTACAATTTCCGGCCCACCGGCGAATTCCAGAAGCAAATCATCTATCTCGCGGATCCTTGGCTTTGCCTCAGAGAGAACTGAGTTGAGGGCGAATTGCGAGTACTGCTGTTGGGCTGACAACAGGTCCTCCTCTTCAATTCGCACATGGTTCCGATTCACGGCGAATTCCAGCGACGCCTTAACCAGAACAATCAAATCTCGGGGCCTTGGAAGCACTGAGGCGGCCAAATAATCCCTTATGGGGACGTTGCGGATTGCAGAGGGGAAGTATCTGTCCCAGACACCCTCAGGCCTAGTCACGTCCGCACCGGCTTTCACAAACCGCTCCTCGACGACTCTTCTCAGCATCTCAGGATCGTTCCAGCTAATCCTGCGGACTGGAAGTTTGTCTCGTTCGCGCGAATATTTAATCATGGCCGCGTGGATATCACTCCGGAGAAACAGAGTTAAGGAGAGGTTGACTGCTCCTCGCCTGTCTCTACTGAAATCCAATGCAACGCTTGTGCTGACGCTAAGAAGCCCAAAGAGTAGTTCACTTAATAGCTCCAGTTCCGTGTTTTGGTCCCAAGACTTGTCAAGATTGTCGACCAGTATTGCGACCTTCGCTTTGCTGTGAAGCGCATTTCCAAGAACTGAGCGAAGTTGGGCCAGCATCTCGCTATGCAATCGCTCACTAATAGACGATCTACGTGCCTCTGATGTACCTTCGGTTGGCAAGTCTCCCAAGCGTCGAACCGCAGCCTCAAGGCGGAGCGAAAACTCCGGCGTGATAAAGGATTTGTACTGCTCAACGAACCCGCACAAATTGGCCTCTGCATCGGTCTTCATATAATATGCAGGCTTGCCGAGAACCTCTTCGTACACGCTTTTAGCGAGTTCAGTAAACAAAAGGAACTTTCAGAAGCTCTCGATCAAATATCCCTTATCTGCAACTGCAAGCTGCTGGGAGAGCATCGCCATTATCCCCTCTAGCTCATAATCCACCGGCTTCACGATACAAATATGGTTGCGCGGGTCCGCGCGTAGTTCCTCGGAGAGCTTATACAAGGAAGCTGTCTTGCCCGTGCCCTTCCTACCAACGAAAATTGAGTGCTTGGACCGAAGTGCCTCGTTATATGCGTTGGTTGGCACGAAATAATCAGGGACTTCGTCAGACTCGAATTCGGCGATGGGGTCGCCGATCGCTATGCTGCGAAGCTCACCACGGGCCCGTTCTTCCGACTCGTACTGTTGAGCCTCAATCTTCCTGTTTTCATAGTCCTCGATAATTGGGAGCAGCCAGTCGCTATAAATTGCTTCGGCAGCCGCTGCTGTTCCGTGGTGGCGCAGCATATCCCGATAGTCGATCGGAGGTACATAAGGATCCAGCGCGAGCATCAAAAGTGGCTTCCCGAGACCGTGTGCGAGGCCAGCGACGAGCGCTTGCTTAGCATTCTGCAATTCCCAGCTCTTGTAGTCGGTGGAGAGAAATTGGCAGGATACCGCGAATGCTGAATTAACGTGCTGGACGTACCAGGAGAAAGGCTGTGTTTGAACTTCTTTGGGGTCGTCTATGACCGACGGGATCGGACAAGACGCCACTCTGCGGGCTATTCGAATTGCTGCATCAGTATCGACGTTTGGTTTCAAATGCAAAAGCGTTGGCCTTCTGGCCTTCCTTGACTCCAAAGGGCCGAGCAGGTCGTGAAAAATGGTTTTGTCTAGGCTTTTGTACGGCTCCTCTTTGTAGAATTCTCTGACGATTTCATGGCTGTTGCTGAATGAGGAGTAGCCGACCGTCGTGAGGAGTTGGAAGCTACTGAAATCCTGCTTAGCCCGTTCTATATTGGGGTCGAATAGGAGCCAGATACGCTTATTGAGTGCAATTGCGTAACCGAGCTCGAAGAGGACATTCGGGTTCAAGCCGGTCACGTCCGCTATGAATAACTGGCAATTACGAATTTGTGAGCAAATCGCGCTGATAATCACGCGACCACCGACTGAGACGCTCTTCCAGCCCGCTATATCGACTACGCCGCCGGTGGAGATTGCCTCAATTGCAAGTTCAATTGGCTCAGCACGAGATGCAGGCTCGGATGCATACGCAACGAAACATTGAACTTTGTCAGACATAGCTGCTTCGCATTGTATGCTCAGTCGAACCACGCGACAACATCCATTTCAGATCATGCGTGCAACTGGCGTTTGATTCTGCCCTGCTCGAGCTGGATTCGATCCGAACGTATTGTCGGCAATCTGGAAACCCGGTTGGGCATCGTTGCGGCCAGCTGTTGCAAAATCGCCAAAGCGCTCGTCGAAGCCTGATCGGTCCCCGAAAGGTCGCCCAGCCTTTCGGAATGAGCGCCGACAGAACAACTTCCATTGGCGCTGTGATCGCCGCTGGATTGAGGGAAACACCCTGGTAGTTCTCTCCAGATGGATTTCGGGGATTCTCAGTCCAACGGAAGACGATTTTGCAGCTGGCCGGCGACAGCTGGATCGAGAAGGCTTGGTTCGTTGTTCCGCACATTGCCGACGCGGTCGCTGACGGGCCAGGCTTTCATAAGCTCGGCTGGATACGGACAGAGCAAGTCCATGGGCGGACGCGCCGGGTCGCCAGGGTCGAGCCAGCGGTCGTAGTCTCTAGGTTCCAGGATCACCGGCATCCGGTTGTGGATCGGCTCCATTACCTCGTTGGGATCGGTAGTGAGTATGGTGAAGGTCTCCAACGGCTCGCCGTCTTTGGGGCGCCAACTCTCCCAGAGGCCGGCAAATGCGTAAGGCTCGCCGCTTTTCAGCGCGATGGCAAAGGGCTGCTTGGTATTGGCATTCTGGCGCTTCCACTCGTAAAACGCATCCGCGGGCACCAGGCAGCGGCGCTTCTTGAGCGCCTCCCGGTAGGCCGGCTTGGCGGCGGCTTCCTCGGCGCGTGCGTTTATCGTGCTGTAGCCGATCTTTGCATCTTTGGCCCAGAAGGGCACCAGGCCCCAGCGCAGCAGGGCGGCCTCACGCCTGCCCGAATCGCGATTCAGACGGATGACGGGCTGGATGCTCTGCGGCGCGGCATTGTAGGTGGGCGCAAACCATGGCATCTCCTCCAATTCGAGGCCAAGCCATTCTGCAAGAACCTCTTGCGTCGATTTCCGGGCGAAGCGTCCACACATGGCTCCCTCAGAATAGCCAACCTGCTGGCCTCGATCCCAGAGAATCTTTGACAACCCGCCCGTTTCGAGAGAAGCTATAAGCGAAGAAATAGCGAATACGAGACCCGTCATGTCATCCGCTGCAGCATTACGCCTTGAAATTGAACGCACCCTGGAACACCGCTTCCCGGCGGCGCTGACGCTTGCTCCGAAGACCAGTTACGAGGTGGCGCCGACCGGCATTGCCCCGGTGGATGCGTTGCTGGAGGGCGGTTTGCCGGTGGGAGCAATCAGCGAAGTCACGGGGCCGGCGTCGTCGGGACGAACCAGCCTGACGCTGGCGTTTCTGGCCAAGAGGACAGAGGCGGCCCAAGTTTGCGCTTGGGTGGATGCGGGCGATGCCTTCGATCCTGAGTCGGCGGCGGCCAGCGGAGTGGGCTTGAAACAACTGCTATGGGTCCGCTGCCGAAATGAGAGTGGACTGGCGCGGGCCAAGCCGTGGACGCGGCTCGACCAGGCGCTCCGCGCGACAGACCTGCTGTTGCAGGCTGGTGGATTCGCGGCGATCGTCCTGGATCTGGGGGATATGGAGCCGGCACACGCTATGCGGATTCCGTTGGCCACCTGGTTCCGGTTCCGGCAGGCTGCCGACCGGACACGATGCAGCCTGGTGGTGCTGGGCAAGACGGCCTATGCGCAATCCAGCGCGGCGGTCAAGCTGGAGTCTGGGCCATTCCAGCCGGAGAGCGTGGACGGAACCGTATGGCGCGGCTGTACGTTCGAGGCCCGGCGCGGACGCCAGCGGTTTACGCCACAGCTTGCCAGCGCGCGGAAGCCGCCGGCTTCCACATGGTCTGCAATCGCCGCTTGGGAAACCGGGATGCGCGCATGAGCAGCGAACTCTATGCCTGCATTCATGCCGCGGAGTTCCCCGCGCAGGCTTTGCTGCGTTTGCGAACGGATTTACAGGCACAACCCGTCGCCGTGCTCGATGGCCCGGCGTTACAGGAAACCGTTTGTTCCCTGAACCGGTACGCAGTGCGGAGAGGAGCGGCGCTGGGCATGACGAAACTGGAAGCCGAAGGCCTCAGCGGACTGCAGCTTCTGTCGCGCTCGGCAGAAGTCGAGACTGCCGCGCACGCCGTTCTGCTGGAGTGTGCGTCGAAGTTTTCTCCCCGGATCGAAGAAGCCAGCGATGGAACTGGATGCGCGTTGATGCTCGACATTGCAGGGATGGAACTGCTGTTTGGTCCTCCGGAGAAGCTCGCCGAACGGCTGCGCGATGAGATGGCAACAGCGGGCTTTCGCGTCTCCGTTGCCTCGAGCGCGAATTTCCATGCGGCGCGAATCAAGGCAACCGCAACGCGCGGCATCACAATCATTCCAGAAGGCGAAGAAGCACGCGCACTGGAGAAGCTGCCCATTGCTTCGCTTGCCCTGACGGAAGAGCACAAGGAAACCTTTGCGCTGTGGGGCATTCGTACGCTGGGCGAACTGGTAGCCCTGCCGGAGGTGGAGCTGGTCAAGCGGTTCGGCGCTGCGGCCAGCGACTGGCGTGCTCTCGCCCACTGCGTGGCGCGGCACACCTTTCAGCCCATCGAGCCCGAGTTTGCACTGAAGGAGTTCTACGACTTCGAAACTCCCGTGGAACAGATCGACTCGCTGCTCTTCATCGGCGCGCGCATGATCGACTGCCTGGTGGCGCGCGCGGCGGGAAGAGCGTTGTCGCTGGCGTCGCTCACCGTAGACATGCAACTTGAGGGCGGACAATCTCATCACCTTGCGATTCATCCTGCTGTGCCTTCCATGGATCGCAAGTTCCTACTGAAGCTGCTGCAACTGGAGATGGGTGCGCATCCGCCGCTGGCAGCAGTGGTTTCGCTCACACTCACAGCGGAAGCAGGGCAGTCGAGCAAAATGCAGCTCGGCCTCTTTGCGCCGCAGACCCCGGAGGCTTCGCGGCTGGATGTGACACTGGCGCGGCTCAAGGCCATCGTAGGTGAGGATCGCGTCGGCACGCCGGCACTCGAAGACACACACCGCCCAGGCAGCTTTCGGATGGAAGGCTTTGTGGTGGATGCAAAACCTGCCACACCAAAAGCCGAATGCGCGCGCATGGCTCTGCGCCGTTTGCGGCCTCCCCATCCGATTCTGATTTCACTGGACGCGATGAAGCCGGTGGCCTTCCGCGATGGAGACAATCGCTTCGAGATCACGGCTGCCTACGGTCCCTGGAGAACCAGCGGCTGCTGGTGGTCTCAGAATGGGTGGGATACGGAAGAATGGGACGCTTTGGCCGCGAGATCTAATGGCGAAGCGTTCGGCTGCCTGCTGGTTCTGGACCGGCTACGGAACGAGTGGCGGCTGGAGGCGTTCTATGACTGACCGTTGCTCCCCTGTTTCCAACACACGCTCGCCCGGAACGCCGGTCTGCCACCCCAACGACGCTTACCAGCCACCGGCCCTTCAAGAGTCCACAAGCGTTTCCCGAAGGCGGCAATCAACGGCAATTGCGCATGACAGCGAGTACGTCGAGCTGCACGCAACAAGCGCCTTCAGTTTTCTTGCTGGAGCCTCGCAGCCGGAGGCGCTCATTGAGCGCGCCGCAGAGTTGGGCATGCCTGCAATCGCCCTGGCCGACCGCAACGGTCTGTACGGTGTGGTGCGTTTCCACACCGCGGCCAAGCGGCTCGGAGCGCAGGCACACATTGGCGCGGAGATTGCGGTTTCAGCCTTTGGCCAGAAGTTGCAGCCTCCGGCATGGCTGCCACATCAGTCTTCTGCAGAGCCTTCGCGCCTGGTATTGCTCTGCGCATCGCAAACCGGCTACCAGAATCTCTGCCAACTCATCACGCGCTTCAAGATGCGCGAAGTAACAAAATCGGAGGGCGCCGCAACACTCGAAGACCTGGAAGAGTTTTCGGCGGGGCTGATTTGCCTGACCGGCGGCGAGGAAGGTCCCCTGGCGTCAGCACTTGTTCGCGGAGGAGAACAGGAAGCGCGCAAGGTCGTTGAACGATTGACATCCATCTATGGCCGCGGCAACCTCTACATCGAACTTCAGCGTCACCACGAGCGCAACGAAGAGTGCCGCACTCAATCGCTTCTAAGCCTCGCCTCTGACTTGCACTTACCTATCATCGCCACCAACGGCGTGCGCGCTGCAACGGACAAGGACCGCGAACTGCTGGACGTGCTGACCTCCATCCGCTTTCATACTTCGCTCGATCAGACGGGCCGCTTGCTCACGGCAAACGCCGCGCGCTTTTTGCGATCCGCGCATGAGATGAGCGCGCTCTTTCGCGACATTCCCGAAGCCATCGCCAACACGAACATCGTGAGCCAGCGACTCCAATTCACCCTCAACGATCTTGGTTATGAGTTCCCGCGGTATTCAGTGCCCGACGGGGATACGATGGACAGCTTTCTTGAAAAGCGCGTTGAAGAAGGAGTCCGCAAACGCTATGGCTCAGGGGCCAAGCGGGCTCTGCTCGAAAAAGCCCACGCGCAGGTTCAACACGAACTCAAGCTCATCACCAAGCTTGGTTTTGCCGGATACTTCCTCATCGTCTGGGACCTCATTCGCTACTGCCAGCGGCAAGGCATTTTGGTGCAGGGCCGCGGTTCCGCGGCCAACTCCGCCGTTTGCTACGCGCTCGAAATCACCGCGGTCGATCCCGTCGGCATGGAGCTCCTTTTCGAGCGCTTCCTCAATGAGAATCGCGGCGAATGGCCAGACATCGATCTCGACCTGCCTTCAGGCGACCAGCGCGAACGCGTGATTCAGTACATCTATGAGCGCTACGGCGCACAGGGAGCGGCCATGACCGCCAACGTCATCAGCTATCGAGGTCGCTCCGCGGCGCGCGAAGTAGGCCAGGCGCTGGGCTTTGAAGAAGAGCAGCTTGCGCGGCTCTCCAGTCTCATGGGTCACTGGGAGTGGCGCGGCGAGAACGACACCATGGCCCATCACTTTGCCCAGGCAGGCTTCGACATTCGCCATCCGCGAATCGCTCACTATCTCGACCTCTGCCTGCGAATGCAGAACCTGCCGCGTCACCTCGGCCAACACTCCGGCGGCATGGTCATCTGCGCCGGAATGCTCAATCGCGTTGTTCCCATCGAACGCGCGTCAATGCCGGGTCGAACCGTGATCCAGTGGGACAAGGAAGATTGCGCCGACCTCGGCCTCATCAAGGTGGATCTACTCGGCCTGGGCATGATGGCTGTGCTCAAGGATTCCATCGAATTGATCCCGCGCCATTACAACAAGAAGGTCGATCTCGCTGCGCTGCCTGAAGATCCGGTCGTCTACGAGACGCTTTGCAAGGCGGACACCGTGGGCATGTTTCAAGTTGAAAGCCGCGCGCAGATGGCTTCGATACCTCACAACGCGCCGACTCGCTTCTACGATCTTGTAGTGCAGGTCGCCATCATTCGCCCCGGGCCCATCGTCGGTAAAATGATGCACCCGTATATGCGCCGCCGCCAGGGCAAGGAGGAAGTCACCTATCCGCATCCGTCACTGGAACCTGTGCTCAAGCGCACGCTGGGCGTCCCCCTCTTCCAGGAACAGCTTTTGCGCATGGCGATGACAGTTGCCAACTTCAGTGGAGCGGAAGCGGAAGAGCTACGCCGCGCTGTGGGGATGCGCCGGTCGATGCAGCGTATGAAGGATCTTGAAGGCAGGCTACGCGCTGGGATGACACGCAACGGCATTAGCTCGCAGGCTCAGGACAACATCGTGCAAGGAATCTCATCCTTCGCCATGTATGGATTCCCTGAATCGCACGCGGCGAGCTTCGCGCTGATCGCTTATGCCTCGGCCTATCTCAAGGTCCACTATCTCGCCGCTTTCACTTGCGGCTTGCTCAACAACCAGCCGATGGGCTTTTACGCGCCCGCCGTGCTCATCAAAGATGCGCAACGTCATGGCCTGCGCGTGCGCCCCATCGACGTATTACGCTCCGAGTGGCTTTGCACGCTTGAAGCAGAACCTAACGGCTCGCTCTCACTGCGCATCGGCTTCAACTATGCCAAAGGGCTGCGGCAGTCATCGGCAGAGGCTCTTCTGGTCGCGCGCAGTCGCAATGGAGCGTTCGCATTAGTCGATGACCTGGTTCTCCGTGTCCCTGAACTTAACCGCAAGGAGCTCGTTGCGCTGGCAAGGATCGGTGCGCTCAATTCGCTCGGCGAGGTCGGACATCGCCGTGACGCCCTCTGGCAAGTCGAAGAAGCCGGCCGTCCCGTTGGTCCCTTACTGCGTAGCGCAGGCAATTTGCCCGACGAACCTCACGAACCGATGCCGCTCCATGCGATGACCACCGACGAGCGCCTCTCCGCCGACTACTCCGGCACCGGGCTCACCACAGGCCCGCACCCAATGACCTACTGCCGTGTAATGTTGCGGAGCGAGGGCATTCTTTCCGCAATGGACTTGCTGCAGCGCCCAAGCAATCAATCCGTCCGCATTGCCGGATGCGTCATCGCGCGCCAACGTCCCGGCACCGCCAAGGGATTCGTCTTTCTCTCCCTCGAAGACGAAACCGGCATCGCCAATATCATTCTGACTCCAGATGTTTTCGAGCGAGATCGCCTGATCGTCACGTGCAATCGTTTTCTGCTGATCGCAGGCACAGTACAGAACGCCGATGGTGTAATTCACGTCAAAGCTCAGCACATTGCTCCGCTCGACATTACCAGCGCCAACATCCGTTCGCATGATTTTCACTGATTTAGCGAAAGCGGCCCATCCAGCTCCCAATACAGAGGGCGAAACAGTAGAGGATGGCGATTGTCGAGTTCGCCGAAACTCCTCACGACCTTCAAGTGTCATGCTGGTGAGAGGCTATGTTTGGCTGGGCTTGGCTAATGATTTCGGCCCCGATTCTGGTACTGAATCTCGCTTGTAGACGGGCAATCCATCTACATAGAGGTCAGCCGCAGATGGGGGTAGTCCATTCAAATGGTCGATTGGGCTGGGACACGACGCTCGTTCAGAGCCGACGGTGATCTGCAATAAACCGAATTCCGTTTGGGGTCAAAAAGGGGATCACGCAGACCCATCGGCGCTGCTCAGCGGTAGGAGTATAGGCAAATACAAAGCAGAAGCAGTCCACAGCCCGACGCTGGTTCCTAGCACGCCGGCAGTGCGCTGCACAGTTTGAATGAACTGTCTGACCCAAACTGTAACCCAACGTCGAGGATCACGCCCCATGCCGCGGACGGCGAGTAGCCTTTGTAAGGTGCTTCCCGTTTTGTAAGGTAAAAGGGTTGTATTGGGCGAACCGAGGCGCACTGTGCGTACACAGCGTACATCTTAAATCTCCGTCAAGTTGTCTGTTTTGTTGGTTTTATACGTTGTTTCAATAACTTGCTTTGTAAGCTGGCGGAGAGAGGGGGATTCGACCCAGCAACGAAAGAATCGGGCCGCCGTGCCGTAGGGCCGGTGAAGCGGCAGTGCGGCTGTTTTGATGATTTTCAACCCTACAGCATTGCCACGGATTCAAACTGCCGGAGCAAGGGCATGGCGATGCGTACAGCAGAGATCAATGACTTCGGAGGCAAAACCAAGTTGACTTTTTGCTGCCAATATTCCGATCAATCCATCTGTGTATTCGCGCATCAGATATGGCCCAGATTTACTATCCAAATTTACTATCCATGGCTCTTAAATCTGCTCAAAAGTGACAAAATCGTCTAAATATGGGCACACTTGAAAGTATCATTTGATCGCGTATAAATACTTGATTTTAATTGATTTGGTTGATTCTAATGGGGATTGAATGCAAAATGCTCGGTATGGCTATATGGAAGCTGACGTTCTGCCACTGAACTACTCCCGCGACCTATTTACTATCAACAATTTGAAGCTTTTTCTGGGGCTCGCCAACACCATAAAACACCATTGGAGCGAAAGTGGTCTAATCTGCACCACCAAAAGTGAAGGTGTGATGAGAATTCATCGCCAACGGTATCACACAGGGAGTGTGCGTAAAGTTCCTCGCGCCCACGGATTTGCGTGGGAGTTCCGCTACTATTATACGGACCCTGCCGGGCAGCGCAAACTCAAAGTTCAGACCTTTGACGCAGCCACCTACAAGACGGAGCGGGATGTACGCAAGGCGGTTGAAACACAAATGGCATCACTGAATGCCAATACTCTGCCAGGCCGCGCCGGCTTGAGGTTCGCCGAGGTCATCGATCGGTACCTTCGAGAAGAGCTTCCACACCTGAAGCACTCCACTCAGATGACCAACACGAGCCTGATTGAGCTGTACGTTCGGCAGCAATGGGGAGAGTACAGCCCAGCCGACATTGAAGCCCTTGAAGTCAAGCAATTGCTCGATTCCTTGCCAGTTGGGGCCGCTTCAAAAGCGCGGGCTCGGAACATGATCTCCAAGCTGCTGGACCTTTCGATGCTCTGGAAGTACATTCCCGTTGCGCGCAATCCGATGCAGTTGCTTCACACCGGCATTCTTCAGCCTTACGACCTCGGGCGCGGATATGACCGGCGGGACTGGCAGCAGCATCTATAGCGTCGGGGTTTCCTACTTCCCGAACAGCGATCTGAATGAAAGCTACGATCGTGTCAACGGAAGCTGGAAATACACCTACGACGATTTCAACCGGCTGAACACGGCGGTCTCAAACACCGGCCTGGGCTGCGCCGAGGTCTATGACCGCTTCGGGAACCGGCTGCAACACAACACCTACACCGGCACCTGCTGCACGCCGCAGTACACGCTCACCGGGAACACTTACCATATCGCCGGGTTTAACTACGACGCGGCGTGCAACATGATTGGCGACGGCATCCACACCTACCAGTACGATGCGGAAGGCCGCCTCGCCAGCGTGGACAGTGGCAGCACGGCGACATACGTGTACGACGCAGAGGGCACGCGCGCACGGAGGATCGTGAGCGGGGTCGCCTGCGATGATGTGCATGATCTCGCCGGCCACGTGATCAGCGACTTCCTTGCGGGCGGCGGTGGGGCTCCGGGCACGACAGCAGGAGCCTATACCATCACTGTAACCGGCACTTCAGGCGCCACCACGGCAACTGGCACGGTCAACCTTACAGTGCAGTAGATCGCATGATAGCAAGTAGTTCTGGCTGGATTGACGGGCGAAATACTTGTGGGCCCAACGACTCGCACCGCAACTGGTCGTTAAGTGAAACGACCAAAACGGCCTTTGAGATCCACGCAAATCAATTCGTGAGTCCGACCCCTTTTTTGATACACCACAGATCGTGGCGCAGGGGTGAAGACAAATTAGACGACCGCGAGGTCGCACCATCAGTCTTTGCGTATTGTCGCCTTATATTTGCCCATACTGTTCCGGTGTGGGACCTGCCCAAATCCTGGCTCTTCCACTTCGCTGTCCAATGCAAAGAATGCAGTGAAACTAAACCGACTCTGATCGGAGCGATGCCGTGTCACCTGGATCATCGTGAAGTGTCCGCTATGCGTGCGGTAAGCTCATGCGCCGAGCGAACTATAGTGATAACTGAAAAAGTGAAAACCTGTGAAGTCTCAGGCTAAGATTTGCGTGCTCCATTTGTGCTCCGTTTGATTTGCGAAGGGCGCACAGACTGAAAGCCCGGTATTCTCAATCGCCAGAACGAGATGCAGGAAACGTTATGTTCTTTGTTTCCAATAGACTGCCGTCTTCCCAAGCTG
>PMWR01000152.1 GCA_003166055.1 Acidobacteriaceae bacterium | reverse complement strand
GGCAGGGAATGCACCAGCCGCAGCTTTCATGCGCGTAGAAGCTGATGGTGCGCAGTGCGAATTCAACGATGCAGGTCTGGTCGTCGATCACCACCACGCCGCCTGAACCGAGCATCGATCCGGCTTTGCCTACCTGGTCGAAGTCCATACCCAGGTTCTCAATCTCATTCGGTAACAGCACCGGCGTTGACGATCCGCCGGGCACGACCGCCTTGAGTTTGCGCCCGCCGCGAATGCCGCCGGCAACTTCGTAAATCATTTTCTTCAGGTTGTAGCCCATGGGCAGTTCGTACACGCCCGGGCGCTCGACATGGCCGCTGAGGCAGAAGAGACGCGTCCCGCCGTTGCGCTCGGAACCTGCAGCCGCATAGGCCGCAGCACCCATCTCAATGACGTGGGGAACGGAGGCGATGGTTTCCGCGTTGTTGATGACCGTGGGGCCGCCGTAGATACCGACGACGGCAGGGAAGGGCGGCCTGATGCGCGGTATTCCCCGCTTGCCTTCCAGCGACTCCATCAGCGCCGATTCCTCGCCGACCTCATAGGCGCCCGCGCCGGTCTGGGTGATGATCTGAAATTCTGCATCGGAGCCGAAGATGTTTTTGCCTAAAAAGCCCTTCGCGTAGGCGTCAGCAACGGCTTTTTCCACGATTTCCAGAAGATAGCGGTATTCACCCCGCAGGTAGATGAAGCCCATTTTTGCGCCGACGGCCAACCCGGCAATGATGGCGCCTTCGATTACCGCGTGCGGGTCATGGAGGAAGATCAGGTGATCCTTGCAGGTTCCCGGCTCGCTTTCGTCGCCATTGACCAGAACATACTTGGGCTTGGGATTTTGCTTGGGAACGAAGGACCATTTAAGTCCGGTGGGGAAGCCCGCGCCGCCGCGTCCGCGCAGGTTTGAGGCTTTCATCTCGTTGATGATCCACTCGGGGCCTTGCGCGAGACACTTCTTTGCCGACTCGTAGCCGCCGAGCTCAATATAGCGATCGATGTTGGCAGCGCCCTTGCCGAAGCGGCTGCTGACGATCTTTACTTCGTCGGGATGGGAGACCAGTCTAGGCATGATTGCCCGCCCCTTCCGCCTTAGCTTTACCACGGTAATCGGCCAGAATGCCGGGCACGTGGTCGGGACTGAGTTCGTCGTGGAAGTCGTAGTTCACTTGAATGGCGGGAGCCCAGCAGCAGGCGCCTATGCACTCAACTTCTTCGAGAGAGAAAACGCCGTCGGCCGTTACACCCTTGTGGCCGATGCCGAGTTCTTCCTGGAAGCGCTCGTAAACATCGTATCCGCCGCGCAGCATGCAGCTGATGTTGGTGCAGACCTGGACGTTGAATTTGCCTGCCGGCTTGAAGCGCAGCATGGAGTAGTAGGTGGCGACGTTGCGCACGTCCAATTCAGTGATGCCGATGCGATGGGCGACTTCGGCGATGACTGCGTCGGAGAGGTAGCCGATCTCGTCCTGCGCGTAAAGAAGCATGGGAACCAGGGCCGAGCGGCGGACGGGATACTTCAGTACAAGCGCGTCAAAACGCGCCACCATTTCGGGAGAAAACAGGCTCATCGTGTCCGGGCTCATTTCCTGGGGACTCATAGCATCAGCTCCCGGGCCCAACGTTCCGCTGCCAAATCCATCGCTTCCTCGTCTACCGGGCCACGCAAATGTCCCGCCTCAGTCAATTCCAATTTGTAACTGCGCCCATCTTCGCGGTGCCAACTCACGGTTGCGCCCTCGCGGTGCAAATCAAGCCACTGCTCGCCGTGGCGTACCAGAATCCGTTCTTCGCCGAGCTCGACTGTTGCCTGGCGATTGCCGTTCAAGCCGTGCGCCGCGGTGTAGCTGCGGAGCAGGGAAGCCAGCGATACCCAAAGCTCGCGATATAGAGCTTCATTTTCCATCCCACCTCAGTCGCCAGCCAGCATCCATCTGCAATGCAATTCCACCACTTTGTTCAATCGACGCTCCTCTGAATCACTTCCAACCAATTCAAAATCGTCCCACCCAGAGGCATGATACGAGATCGCGCCGCAGTCTCCCTCTTTGCTGTCACGGCGGCTTGCAAGGATTTCTGTAGTCCCCGAAAGAGTGAGCCACACCTGCCGCTTTGGAGCACCCGAACCGTGGACCGAAGAGATACTGAATCCTTCATTCGTGTCAGGACCAATTTCAAGCCGAACGTCCGATTGCCCTCTGCCTTGATTCAATTCCTTCATCAGCCCGATGAATGCCTCCTTCATCGATTGCAACAGCGGTGTGCGTCTTTCTTTGAGCATCGCAAAGTAAGAATCTTCCAAATCGCGCCCAGTAATACCCTTTTGGCGCGCTGCTTCCTCCCAGGGTGCGAATTGCACTGGCGAACTCAACGGTCAATCTCCCCCAGCACGATATCAATCGAACCAATCACCGCGACCACGTCGGCCAGCATACGGCCCTGGCACATGGTTTCAAGCGCCTGCAGCGTGGCAAACGACGGATAGCGCATGTGCACGCGATAGGGCTTGGCGGTGCCGTCGGAAACCACGTAGTAACCCATCTGCCCGTGTCCCGATTCAATGCCCTGGTAGACCTCACCGGCCGGCACTGCAAATCCCTCGGTCACAATTTTAAAGTGATGGATCAGAGACTCCATCTGCGTCTTCATCTTTTCGCGATCGGGCAGTACGATCTTGGGCGCGTCAGCCTTGATCGGCCCTTCGGGCATGCCGTCAAGGGCCTGCTGAATGATCTTCGTGCTCTCGCGCATTTCTTCAAGACGAAGCAAATAGCGTGCCCATACATCGCCGTCTGTCGAGGTCGGCACCTTGAATTGGAATTTCTCGTAGCTGCAATACGGCATGTCGCGGCGCAGGTCGAAATCGATGCCAGAGGCGCGCATGACTGGGCCAGTAACGCCGAGAGCGATGGCGTCTTCCTTCGAAAGATAGCCAACACCCTTGAGCCGGTTTACGAAAATCGGATTGCCAGTGAGCAGGTTGGAATACTCATCGATCTTTTCCGGAAACGTCGAGATGAAGGCCTGGATGCGGGCGAATATGTCCAGCGGCGGCTCCAGCGCAAGGCCGCCGATGCGGAAGTAGCTGGTCATCATCCGCTGTCCCGAAACCATTTCGAAGATGCGCAAAATGTCTTCGCGCTCGCGGAATGTGTAGAGGAAAACGGTCAGCGCGCCGATATCCATGGCGTGCGTGCCCAGCCAGATCAGGTGCGAGTTCAGGCGGGTCAGCTCGGTGAGCAGCACACGGACCCACTGGGCTTTCTCGGGAATTTCGAGTTGAAGCAGCTTTTCGACGGCCAGGCAGTAACAAAGGTTGTTGGCCATGGGGCCAAGGTAGTCGACGCGATCGGTGAGCGGGACGACCTGCTGATAAAACTTTGCTTCGCAGGTCTTCTCGATGCCAGTGTGCAAATAGCCGATTTCGGGATAGAGGCGAACGATGATTTCGCCGTCGATCTCGAGGACCAAGCGCAGAACGCCGTGTGTGGACGGGTGTTGCGGGCCCATGTTGAGGACCATGTGCTGGTCTTTGGATCCTTCCGCCAAAGGGGCTTCGAGGATGGGTGTGCCAATCAACTCTGTCATCAGCGATACCCCTCCACCGGATAGTCCTTGCGCAATGGATGTCCAACCCAGTCGTCCGGCATCATGATCCTGCGCAGATTCGGATGGCCTTCGAAGCGAATGCCGAAGAGATCGAAGACTTCGCGCTCATAGTAGTTGGCCGCCGGCCAGACGGGCGTGATGGACTCAACCGACGCGCTCTCTTCATACACCAGCGCGCGCAGGCGAATGCGTTCCTTGTAGGCGTGCGACAGGATGTGATAGCTCAACTGAAAACGAGGTGACGAAGGGAACCAGTCGACTGCGGTCATGTCTTCAAAGAAGTTGTATCCGGCAGCCTGCACGGTGGCGGCGGCGGCGCGAATTTGGTCATTGGCGATGGTCAGTGTCAGCTCATTGCGGTCAAAGGTCGCGTCGGTGAGCGCCAGCGCATTCCATTCGAGAATCGCTTTGAGAGCAATGTGATCAGGAAGGCCCTCAAGCACAGCCGCCTTGCCGATGAGCGAGTTGTTGGTCGTCTGGCCCATGTTAGAGATCCGCCCTGTCGTTGCTCCAGTTGAGGATACCCTTGCGCACGATGTAGTAGAGTCCGACGCCGACAAAGCCGAGATAGACCAGCATCTCCCAGAAGCCGAAGAGCCGGCTCCCCGTGATGTGAGGAAGCTGGCGATAGATCACCGCCCACGGCATCATGAAAACCGCTTCCACGTCGAACAGGATGAACAGGACGGCAACCATGTAGAAGCGCACGCTGAATCGGCCGCGCGCGTCGCCTACGGCTTCGATGCCGCATTCATATGCAGCCAGCTTGGTTTTGGAGTTGCGGTGCCGTCCGATGAACCAGGAGGCCGCAACCATTCCCGCGCCAAGACCAAATGCAGCAAGAATCTGCATCAACAGCGGTAGATATTGCCAGTAGTAAGGAATAATCGCCGCCCAGTCCGGAAATGTCCGGTAGAATTGCCCCCGCTTCGCCGTAACCCGGATTGGCTTCGATCGAAGAGGACGCTAGCTTGAGCTTAGGTTTTCGGGCTCATCCCGTCAAGGCAGAGACGTGAAAGGATACCGGAAAACGCGAGTGGAAGAGCGAATTGGCAGGGCTACGCGGGATGCACACTCCTTTTGGGATTGTTTCGCGTTGGGGTGAAACCTTGGATGAAACAAGGAATCTATCGTTCTGTTGGGCAAGATGAATCGGGCAGCCACGTTCTCTCGCTCCCTGGGTTGAACCGCTTGGGAGCACAGTCGTGAGGAGCGTCACATCGTTTCCCGAATTGGATCGAGATAATCTCGGTGGTCGAAGTTGGGACACGGTACGTTCGTCATCTGAAAAAGAATGTGCAGCGGCCGAAGAACAAGGTGAGGATGGACACCATGGCAGCTTCCACGACAACCGGTTTTTACATTCAGGCTTCTTCACCAGCCGCCACTGCTGCTGTACGGGCGAACGCACCGCGCCGACGCCGCATTACTCCCCGGGCGGGACATGCGTTGGAAATCCTGGGCCACGCGATTGAATACCTTGCAGACGAGATTGTGCACGATGGGCTCTCCCTTCCTGCCAGCAACGGGCGAGTGACGGCGGTGCAGTTGCTGATGACGCTAAATCGTCAGGTGTACTTCGAGTGTCCGGAGGTGCCTACTTTCGGCGAGCGTTGCCGCTCTCTCCTTCACCTGTGAAAGCCGTTTCTCCTATTGCCCGAGGGCAAGAACTGCGAAGAGAATCAACCAGGCCAATCCCATGGCGTGCCAGTACCATGTGGTGGCATCGACGGCCACCTGGCGGTATTCGACGCGCTTAAGAAGGTTCAAAGCCGCCAGGCACAGAATCAGCGCCAGGACGCCGGCAACCAGGTGGGCGGCGTGCAGGCCGGTGATCATATAGAAGAAGTAACTTGCCGGAGTAGACGCTCGATCGAAGGCGAACCCCTGCGCCGTCAACTGCCTCCACGCCATGGCCTGCCCGATGAGGAACAGCGACCCGAAAAGGAGTGTTGCTGCTATCCACGGGAGGGTGCGGCGTAGCGCAGGCCGACCCAGCCCCAGCCACTCCTCCAGTACATCGATCTCGCGGAAGATGCTTCGCCGTGCCCATTCCATGGTCAGGCTGCTCAGCAATAGCGCCGCGGTATTCAAATACAGGATTGGCGGCAACTGGACTGGATGCCAGTCGCCGATCGGTTGGAGCGTGCGCGGGTCCATATGAAAGCTCGCCTGGCGGGCATAAAAGACAATAACCAGAACGGCAAAGAACACCATGTCGGTGGCCAGGAAAAGAAAGACGAAAAACCGAATGCGGTGGAGGAGTTCGCGTGGACCGCGGCGTTCATTTTTCCAGTCGTCATCTCCGCCGCCGCCCCCTCCACCGGTCGGCCGGCGGTCAACGGGCGGTTTGCCGCCGATTCCCGGCTCTTTCCGTTCCGTTTCTCTGGAGGTGGGGGTAAAAATGGACGGCATAAGGGGCACCCGTGGAAATGAGACTACTCCACTTTTTCTTGGACGCATACGGATTCCAAGAGGATGGATTGAATTTGGCGAAACCGTGCGCTTCAGTTCAGGTCAAGAGCCCGATTCAGGCGGAGCTGTCTATCGTGCGCGTCCTGCGGCAACGGTCCTCACAAATAACTGATGCACGCGCCGGTCGGAGGAGAGCTCGGGGTGAAAGGTCGCCGCCATTATCAGGTGCTGCCTGACCAGGGTAGGGGAAGCATCCCGAAAAGCGAGCACTTCGACGCCCGGGCCGGTCGAGACGATCCGCGGTGCACGGATAAAGACCATCTCCAGCGGACCCCCGGGAAGCTCGGTTTGGGCGGTCAGGATGGTGGAGTCGATCTGACGGCCGTAGGCGTTGCGCTCCACGACGGCATCGAGCACGCCCAGAGAGCGCTGCGGCGGATTCACAACTTCCCGAGCCAGTAGAATTGCGCCGGCACAGGTGCCGAAGACCGGTTTTCTGCCGCAGAACTCCTGCAGAACTTCGAAGAAGTTCAGCTTCTCAAGGAAGCGGAGGACGGTGGTGGATTCGCCGCCGGGAAGAATCAGGCCGTCGAGGCCGGCGAGCTGGTCCGGCTTTCGCACCTCGACCGGCTCAGCTCCCGATTCGGAAAGCGCCTCGGCGTGGGCGGCGTAGTCGCCTTGGATGGCCAGGACACCGATGCACGGCAGCGTATTCTCCTGATTCAAACCAGGCTCTCCTATTGATTGGTGATTTCCAGCACCGGCACAGGGCACCGCACGCTTGCGACTTCTTCCCCGTGGGAAGAGGCGAAGCCCGTGCGAGCGGCTAGCGAGCGTCCCCCGGACCGCACGTGCTCACCAGCCGCGGGTTTGGAGGAGTTGGGACTCTTCTAAACCGGCGGCGGCCAGGCCCTTCATGGTGCCGGTGACCTGTTCGGCGACTTCGGTCAGGATCTTCGGATCATTGTAGTGGGTTGTGGCCTGGACGATGGCCTTGGCGCGGGAGACGGCTTCTTCGCGCTCCTCGGGGTTGCGCGGCGTGCCAACCTCTTCCTTGGAGCAAAGGCCAACTTCAGCGTCACTGGCGGTCCAGTTCTCCACGTCGAGCGGCGTGGCGCGCTCTTTCATAAAGATTCCCGAGCCGACGAAGATGGCTTCCGCGCCCAGTTGCATCATCAGCGAGGCGTCGGCGGGGGTGGCGATGCCGCCGGCGGAGAAGTTCGGTACTGGCAGTTTGCCGGTCTGGGCAACCATCCGAATCAGTTCGTAGGGTGCCTGGTGGTCCTTGGCAGCCTTGTAGAGCTCCTGCTCGGAGAGGATGGTCAATGCGCGCATCTCACTGGTGATCTGGCGCATGTGCTGCACGGCGTGGACCACGTCGCCGGTGCCTGCTTCGCCTTTGGTGCGGATCATGGCCGCGCCCTCGGCAATGCGCCGAAGAGCCTCGCCCAGATTACGCGCGCCGCAGACGAAGGGCGTNNTGGCCGATGCGGGCCTTGGCCATTACGGGAATCGAGACCGCCTGGATAATCTGCTTGATCAGGCTGGGCTTGGCCATGCGGGCCACACCGCCCTCGGCGCGAATCATCGCAGGCACGCGCTCCAGAGCCATCACCGAAGTGGCGCCGGCCTCCTCGGCGATGCGGGCCTGCTCCACGTTCATTACGTCCATGATGACGCCGCCCTTGAGCATCTCCGCCAGACCCACCTTCAGGCGCAGAGTGGTTCCGGTAAAGCTCTTGCTTCCATTCGCTTCCGACATTGTCTTCGACCTCGATTCAAGACGGCGTCCGGGCTCGGTTGAGGCCGGGAAATCCGCAATTTCCTGTCAACTTCCAGTGTAGCAGCGATGCAGGTTTCTGGTGTTACAAAGCAGAACGTGCTGAAAGGGTCGTTGAGAAGCTGTCGCATAAATGATCTTGCACCCCAAGATCGTCCCTCAGGGGTAAAGCCCCGCGGTTTTTGCGGCCTTTTCGTCACGGCTGAAGTCGCGCCTTTTTAAGAGGCAATTTATGAGACCGATCCTAGAGCGGTTTCGATTCACCTG
>PMWR01000486.1 GCA_003166055.1 Acidobacteriaceae bacterium | reverse complement strand
TACGTTCCATATCAGATTCCGATCGAGGTGATCGCCGAGCTGGCTCAGCACCCGAACATCATCGGCATCAAGGACTCGATCGGAAGCGTTGAGCGCATCGCCGCTACCGTCGAAGCCACGCAGAACGCATTCCGCCGCACCGTCACCGTCACACCGATCTTTGAGGCGGTCACCGGACGCATGCTGGCGCCGAAATCCGAGGCAACCGGGTCCTTCGTCGCTGCCGGTGACCTGGCCGGAGGCACCGCCCTCGCAACCGCTCCGCCGGCCATTCCAATCAAGACGCGCACCAGAGAGGTCGGCTTCCAAGTGCTCACCGGCTCCTCCACCACGCTTCTGGATTGTCTGAAAGCCGGCGCCAGTGGTGGCATCCTGGCCTTCGCCGCATTCGCCCCGCAGGCCTGCCAGGAGGTCTATCTTGCCTGGAAGGACCATGACCTCGCGCTCGCCGCCGAGAAGCAGGAGCGCATCGCCCAGCCCAACAAGCGAATCGTCGGCCAGATCGGCATCGCCGGCGTCAAGTACGCCTGCGACTTCAACGGATACTACGGCGGCCGTCCCCGCAGCCCGCTCCTCGGCGTCACCGCCGACGAAAAAGCCGAGATCGAAGGCATTCTGGAACTGATCAGGAACTAGAACGGGCCTGCTACTGGAGCTTTGAAAGGGCACGACTTTAGTCGTGCCGAATGGATTGGAAAAATCGCAGGGCTTTAGCCCCTGAGGGACCGTTCAGGACGTACAAGGTTTGTGTTTTCCGCTGACCTTCCTATAGTTTCTTAAGCACCCCAAGCCCTCAAACTTCTCCAAGCAAATTGCGAGCTCGAAATGAAAGTCGATTACGAAGCCATTAGTGAGCTCTTTCGCCTACACGATATTGAAGGCTTGATCTCATCAGGCGCACCGGACGACGAATACGAACCCGAAGTCGACCGAATTGTCACGGCACTTGAAAATCTCCCGCCTGAGCAAGCCTCCGCCGCCGCTGTCGCAGACATTTTTGCCGTGGTGTGGACACAGATGTTTGGCCTGTCGGAACAACAGACGCAAGAACGACGTTTCGACTTCGATGAGATCGCAGAGAAAGTGGTGCGGTTTTTCGTATAGTTCGCGACCTCGCCTAGCGAGCACCATCCAATCAGCTTGTCGGCATTCCGGCTATATCCTCGCCAATCCCAAAACTGTCCATCGCCCAATAAGAGCGAGAGTTTGTATTTTCCCGCGATCTTCTATACCTTCGTAGCAAAGCCAATCTCCATGCGAAAATCACGGGAAGTCCCGCTCACTCTCCTTGCCATCGTAGCCCTGTCCATCACCGCCTGCCGCGATGAGCCTCAAAACTGCGTCGATGCGCAAAACCACCTTCTGCCTAGCGGAGCATGCCAATCCGGCAGCACTGTTCCCGGCGCGCATTACGTTTACGGCGGATCAAGCGGGGGCCACGTCGGAGATGCAGTGATCGGCAGCTCTGTCAGCCGCGGTGGCTTTGGCGGCTTCGGTTCCTCCGGCGGCGGGGGAGGGGACGAGTAAATGCGCCGTCTGACCACCAGCCCGCGTCACGATTGGCAGGTGCGCGTTGAGCGCATCGGGCTCACCTACCATACGCTGGCAGACGGCACTCCTTACTGGGATGAGTCCGCCTACTGGCAGTTCAGTGCGGCGGAAATCGACCGGCTTGAAGCTGCGACCAACGAGATTCAGCGCCTGGCACTGGCCGCGGGCGACGTCATTCTCAATCAGGACAGGCTCGCTCAGATGGGGATCCCCGCTTCGGCTGGTGCTGCTATCCGCGCCGCATGGAACGGTGAACCGCCCGCTCTTTACGGCCGGCTCGATCTGGCCTACGACGGCGCCACGGTCAAGCTCCTCGAATACAACGCAGACACCCCCACCGGCCTGGTAGAGGCCGCGATCGCGCAGTGGTACTGGCTTCAGGACTGCTTTCCCGGCTCCGACCAGTGGAACTCGCTGCATGAGAAACTGGTCGCCAAGTGGAAGGATCTAAAGGACTACGTGATTGATCCGGTCCACTTTGCCGATGCCGGCAGCGAGGAAGACCGCATGACCGTGGCCTATCTGCGTGACACAGCCCAGCAGGCCGGCCTGCACACCCACCGCATCGGCATGCACGAGATCGGTTGGGATGCCAAGCGTCTGCGTTTTGTCGATCTGGACGACCATCCCATGAACACGCTTTTCAAGCTTTACCCCTGGGAGTGGCTCCTGAAGGAGCCGTTCGGAGTCCACGCGCTGGAGACAATGCCGCCAGCTTCAGCGTTGCGGGAATACGGACCGCGCAAGGACCGCCGTGCCTGGGGATCGATGCTATGGATCGAGCCCATCTGGAAAATGATGTGGTCCAACAAGGCGCTGCTAGCCATCCTGTGGGAGCTGAACCCAGGCCACGAACTGTTGCTGCCGGCCTATCTCGACGGTCCGCACGATATGAAGAGCTACGTTCGGAAGCCGGTCCTTGGCCGGGAAGGCGCAGGCATTGCCGTGGTGCGCGATGGCACCGTCGTCGAAGGGACGCTCACCGGAGAAAGCGCTGACGGCTACGTCTACCAGCAACTCGCATCCATGGCCACCGCCGCCGGAAACACAGCGGTCTTCGGTTCCTGGCTGATTGATGGGGAGCCCGCAGGCATGGGAATCCGTGAATCGACAGGGCTGGTTACGAACAATACCAGCCGGTTTGTGCCACATCTCTTTAAATAGAACAACCTATAGATCATGTCCGATAACGGATATTCTGTATAGTCAAGCCAAAGAGAGTCCAATCGACGCAGCATCCACTCCGATAGACATCAAGTTCCGGCGTCGAACTTCCCTTTTCGCGGCAAAATCAGAGGAAGGGATTCGCGACCTGAAGACTACCAAACCGTTGACCGTGCTGGAGATCTTCAGTAAAGAGGACGTCACACCGCGCCTGGATTGCGGCAGAGACGATCAATGAGTCGTACCAGGAGAGCCCACTTCGGGCCTGCAGCTCTAAACCCTCCCTATAGAGCGTTTGAGACGGGTGCACTCCCAGCAGCGGACGGAAGACCGTGCCAAGATATTGCTCCGCATCCGCCAATCTCATCGGTTGGGAGAATCGTTTCAGAGCAACATTAAAGAACTCCTGGATCACCTGATAGCTGATGAAGCCCTTCTGCGTCGTCAGAGCGTCGCGGATCAGCTGCGTGGCCTTCCCGGCTTTCACCGGGGCGCCGTGGTCAAACGAATAGATGAAGATATTCGTGTCCAGAAAGAATCTACCGCTCATTCAGATCGTTCCTGCTGAAGTGTCCACCCGCATCCACATTGCTCATCTGTTTCATCAGCGCATCAAAACCTGGCCCATCTCCCGCCCCCTGAGTGAATTCCGTCAGCCATTCACGGAAAGCCACGTTCAGCGTTCTGCGCTGCTCGCGTGCAATCGACCTTGCCCGCTCGATCAAGTCCTCGTCAGCGCTCAAGGTGATGTTCTTCATATGAAATCAGTGTACACTGTTTTCGTGTACACTGGGTTGCGCCCCGAAGTCCTCGCGTCATTCCAACCTGCTGAAGCCCCGGTTGGCTACATCTTGTAGGGGCCTAGATCCTCACCGTTCAGTCCTTCCAGCCAGCCGCGTAACTGCTCGGCTGTAGGCCCCTCGGGTGGGCCGGAAGTGTTCAGCTTTGCCGCCTGCATCACCTCTTCGGAGACGAAGATTGGGCAATCCGCTCGCAGCGCCAGGGCGATGGCGTCTGANNGGTGAGATCATGCGTCATCGGGCGCGATGCCGATACCTTCTCAATCTCGTTGAAGATCGCGTTCGCCTCAAAGATCCCTACCCAGATCGGCATGACCGTGTCTGAGGCAACGTCTTTGAGCACAACAATGGGCATATTGGTGGATGGATCCATCATCAGGCCGCGTATCCTGACCTCGACAGACCCCGCCTCCGGCAGCGCACGGCTGTGGAGAACGTTCAGGCGCTTCAGCTCCGCCTCAAGCCTGGGCAGCTCGCTTTGCCGGATCTCGGCCGCTCGTTCCGGGTGTCCACTGCGCGTCTGCTCTTCCGCCTCGGAACGAAGCGCTTCGATCCGCTTCTTCAGTTCGCTTTCCATGGCTCCCCTTTCCTGTGCCCGACCGAATTCCCTTCTGCAACCCTTGCAGCCATCTTAGACGCTTTCGCCCAAAAGACTGTTGGGAAATGCTCCAGTGATTTTCACTCGGGCGTAGCTGCCGGGCGCGGGAGCGATGGGTTGTGCGCAGGTGAAGTTCACCGGCTTGTTCTGGCTGCTGCGCCCTGTCACCTGCCCGCGCGCCGGATTCAATCCCTCAACCATCACTTCCATTGTTTGCCCTATATGCTTGGCATAATTAACTCTTTGAATTTCACGTTGCCTATCCAACAAGGACTGCAGGCGAGTTCCCTTTTCCGCATCGGAGATGGAATCGATCATGGTCAGAGCCGGGGTGTTGGGCCGTCCCGAGTACTTGAAACCGAA
>PMWR01000298.1 GCA_003166055.1 Acidobacteriaceae bacterium | reverse complement strand
AGGTCGGCGTAGTTCAGCATCCCTTTGCCGTTGTCGCCCTGCGTCCAGACGATTTGATAGACGGCGTGCGCAATGCGGCGCTTCATGGTTGCGTCGGGCATGCGGTGGTAGTGCGGATCCTGGTGCACGATGGTTGGAATCAGAAACGTGCCAATGAATTCGCCCGTCATGTCCTGGCTGTAACTCACGCCCACATAGCGTCCGAATCCAGGCATTCCGGGTCCGTAAGGCGAGTGGGAATTCGAGCCCACCGCGATGGCGGAACTGCCCAGAATCGTGAGCCCGTTGAATGGGTCGGCAACGTTGCGCACCGCCAGCCACGCCTTTTCCTTCGGCGTCATCGGCTTGACCTTGGGTCCATCCAGAAAGCGCGCGTACCAGTCGATTAGCGGCGTGAAGGGGTCGCAGGCAGCGGATTGGGTTTCTGGCTGGACGGTCTGGCTGGATGCGGCGTCCTCCTTCTTCAGATGGCATGGTTCAGGCTTTGCCGGCGCGTGCTGAGCCGGCTGAGGCGCATCGGGCAGAGGCGAGTTTGGCTTGGAAGGCGCGTCCTGAGCGTGCGCTTGCACGAGGGCCGCGAATACCAGCGTAAAGGCGAGACACAACCCGCGCACACGGCGCCGCTCTCGGTCGCACTTGCTCCTGTTCAATGCGACGGAACTGCTCTGCAAAGACCGGGGCCTCGCGGGTTGCGGTGCCGGCTCCATCTTCTTTCCCTTCTTTCCGCGGCCAGTCTCCCGTCAACAGTTCTGACGCGGATTGCCAGCCAAAAGTCGCCTGCGGCCGAAACAAAGCCTTCAGACAGATCAAATTGGCTCCGATTTCCGCAAAGCCGCCCTCTGTAGTGACCATTGCGGCACCTTCGCTGCTTCCGCCATTGACGCGCCGTTGCCTGCCGCTCAGACTGTAAGTGAGTAGTCGAAGCAACAGTGCTCGGAGGTACCTGCCATGAGCTCCTATCCCCCGCCCGGCCCGCCGATGGGTGGCCTCGGCAGCCGCATTGAAGAGGCCATTGAACTCATTGAGATGGAATTGCGCCACGCCGCGGCCTATGTGAATGACGCCGTGCTGCCGCAGGTGCGCTCCGAGTCCATCTCCGCCCTGCGCAATGTGGCCGACTCGCTGCGCAGCTTCGCCGACCGCCTGGACCGCAAGCCACCGCCGAATCCCAATCCCAATCCGAATAAGGATCCGCGCTCCTGATGTCCCGCCGTCCGAATATTTCCAGGTTCGCCGCCTGGGCCGTTTTGCCGCTCGCGCTGCTGGCTGCCTCTGGATGCGGGCATCACGTCAATGTCTCCCAGCTTCCACCACAGCAGACCGCGCCGGCTGCGCAGCAGAGTCCTTCGTCCCAGCCCGTCGCCCCGAAACGCATTCCCATCACGCCTGCCCCACCCGGCGGGGTGAGCGCTGAGGACATCGCCTACATTAAGTCGCACCAGCCAATCCTGACCGAGGAGGGAATGGCAACGTGGTACACCGCCCCCTATAAAGGCCGCAAAGCCGCTAACGGCCAGGTCTTCGACGACCACGCGCTGACCGCCGCGCATCGCACCCTGCCAATGGGTTCGCTGATCGTCGTGACCAACCTGGGCACCGGCCAGTCGAGCGCCATGCGCATCACTGATCGCGGCCCGTTTGTCGACGGCAGGATTCTCGATCTCACGATCGCATCCGCCAAGGCTACGGGCGTGTATAGTGCCGGGCTTGCCCGTGTTCGCCTCGACGTCTACCGGGCGCCCAGACCCATCGACAGAGGCGGCCGCTGGTGCGTACAGATCGGCGCGTTCAAAAGCGAACACAAGGCCGAAAAGCTCAAGGCGCAGTTGTTGCGCAAATATCCCGACTCGAACGTAATCGAGTTTCCCGGCCAGGACAGCTATTGGGTGCGCATTCGTCCCCCGGGCGACAACCGCGAGCAGGCCGAATCCATCGCCCGCCACCTTCGCCCCGGCGAATCCGAGGCAGAGGCATATCTCACCCGGCTCGATTAGAACAACTCGCCATTCTCATTCCGCCCCTCAACCGCTCCATCGGAAAGAAGCGGCAGAGTTCCGCGGCCCCCCCCCACCCCTCTAAAAAATACGCATATTGTTTTCAACGGATTACACCTATCTATGACATAACAAAGGAGTTATTTCATCTNNAGTGAACAGCATCAGGCTCGCGGCTTTCGATGGCAGGCGGGGATGACTGCGAACGTGCCGTACCGCCGAGCTGTTACCCCCTCCCCCCCGGTCTTTTTCGTAAAATCCTTATTTTAATGGGGTTACTGGGTGGTCAGTGCCGTAACTATTACATAACAAAGGAGTTATTTACAGACATAAGAGAACAAAAGAGTTACGGCGTTTTTGAGGAGGTCTTGAACTTCGGAAAGTCGCCGGGTATTCCGTTGCTGAGCTTCTATTGACTATTATCTACAAACCCGCGAATTAATCGGCAAAACTCAGAGGAAAATTTGGGGGATGGAACGCGGGGAGCGGCTGTTCGAGCGAAACCAGGGTTACCATGTTCTGTTCAGATTTGAGCGCGGTTGCCGTTTCCCGATCGTCGCGTCAACTTGGCGGCCGTGCTTTCGGGATACAGCATCCTGGTTTCGCTGGAGAGGCATTTCCTCCGCCTCCACGAGTTCAGCTGGCAGAGTTGCTTTCGATCGCACTACTGCGGCGGTGGATAAAACGGCAACTTGTCGTTCTTGTCGTTGGCACGCTTGATGGTGATGTCATCCATCAGCAGTGCGGGCGCCAACACTGTCTCCGGCACTTCGCCGAAGAAGTTGGCAACCCACAGTTCCTTGCCCGCTGCCTCCACACTCGAGCGCAGCGCGCGCTGATCCAGATCGTCGAGAGCAGCGCCGCGTACAAGTTCGCGCTTGCCGTCGACACTCACGCGGTAGAGCATGCGCGGCCGCAGTTCGCCGCCAAGCGTCTGCACAAAATAAACGCTCTTGAGCCCGCGATCCTTGGCGAGGTCCAACAGCTTCTTGTTCAGTTCTTCATCGGTCAGGCCATCTTTCGCCGTGATTTTGAGCACTCCGATCGACGGTCTCGCCGCGCCGGCGATGCCTGCGCGTGCGTGTCCATTCGATTGCGGAAAATCCTTCACCGGCTCGCGCCCAATCAGGTAGCCCTCGAGCTTGCCATCGGTCACCAGTTTCACCACCTGCGCAGGCACACCCTCATCGTCCACGTCGTACGCGCCAACAAGGCTCTTTCCGTTGAAGGTCCTCAGCAGGGGGTCATCCACCGCGTTCAGAAAATCCGGCATCACGCGAGCATGGTAGCTGGACGCGAAGGGCCCGTTGGTGCGCGCCTCGGTGCCCAGCCTGGGCCGCGTGGCCGTGATTCCGCTGCCAAGCAACGCCCGCAGCGTATCCGTTCCGGCGTCTGCACTCAATAGAACCGGCCCGTGATATTCCTCTTCCACCAGCGGAGCCTTGCGCAAATCGGCGAGCGACGCAATCTCTTCGACCGCATGTTTCTCGAAGGCCTCAGGCGCGTCCAAACCCTTGGGCGTGACGCCAGTTGAGGAATAGGAGCGGTCGATTCGCATTCCGTCCGCAGCCTGCGTGCCCACACCAAAGGCTTCCTGATATTCGCCTTGCGACTTGCGCACGATGGTGCCCTCGCTGTTCACCAGCCAGGTGGTCGTCACGCGCCCGTGAAAGCTCGCCGAAGAATACTGCACATCGTGCTCACCGGCCTTCACGGTTGGATCGGTGCGGTAAAGCCCGCTTGCATGCGACACGCGATTCACCCATAAGGAATCGTCATAGGTTAGCTTGAGCGGCTCGGCGAGTGAAATCAGCGGAGTCTCTTTGCTGAAGTCGTCTGCCTGCGGTGGTGTCTGCACCTGCTTGAGTGCAGCCTGCTTGGCTGAGTATGCCGCGAGCGCAGCCTTGTAGGCCTGGTCCGTCCCAGCCCACAGCACCGACCGGATGGCGATTGGATCGTCGCCCAGGGCAGTCAATTCCAGTGCGCCGTCGCCGCGGCCGCCGGAGCTGTCGGTCTTGTAATCGCCCACGCGCACCGTGATGCGCGCCACCCGCTCGTGAGTGTGATCGGAACCTTCGCTGGCGCCAAACTCCGCCTTGGTCTCGTAGTCGTCGATGTCCTCGATCCGGTACTGGATAAAGAACGGCTTGGCAAAATCCTTCAAGTGCAGTTCGCTCTTGCTGCGGTCAAGCTCGGTGAGCATCGCCTTGAGCAGAGGATCTTTCTCAGCATCGGCGCGCGTCTGCTGTGCCGAGACCAACAACGGCGCACACAGAGAAGCGGCAAGAAACCCAACTCCAGCAAGTGTTGTCAACGGACGAATCGAGTTCATTGCGCCTCCTTCTTTTGGGGTGCCGCGGCCGGTGCTCCGGGGATGGATAAAATCGGCGGGCGAGCCGTGCCCTGCGCCTGCTTCTGCGTTTCCATCTCGCTCAGCAGCATCGCCGGCGCCACCGCGCTTACTGGAATAGTGCCCGACTCGGCGCCGCATTCCCCGTTGAACACTTCGCTCTTGTCGCTGGTGGCGAGAATGCGCTTCATCGCTGCCAGCGGTGTGCCCACAATACTCACGCCTCGCACCAATTCATCGGGGCGTCCATCCACATATACGCGGTAGACGACCAGCGGAATTACCGAAAATGCCTGCGGCGAGTTGCGCGTGGTGACCGCAAACCCTGAAGAGATGTCCTCGAAGTAAAGCCCGTACGGCTTGCTCTGCTTCTTCGCTTCTTCAATCAGTTGCTTGCGCAGTTCGCTCTCCGCCTCCGTTTTGGTCGAGGTTACAATCAGGTTGCCTTGGCGTCCAGTGGGCATGCGTCCAGTCTGCGCGCGGCCGTGGCCGTTTGAAGCATCGAAGTTGGCAATCGGCAGCCGCGACATGAGAAATGTCTTCAGCACGCCATCGTCGATCAGGTCCACGCGGCGAGCTTTCTGGCCCTCATCGTCATATTCATAACTGCCGCTCAGCCAGGTCTTGCCAAACGTGGTCACGGTCGGGTCATCCGCCACGGAAAGAAACGTCGGCAAAACATCCTTGCCCACTTCCTTGGTAAAGGTCTGGCCCTCCTCGTCACCGCGCTGGCGCTGGCCTTCGAGGCGATGCCCCAGCACTTCGTGGAAGAAGACCGCCGCGGCGCGTCCACTCAGAATCGCCGGTCCATCGAAGGGCTCCGTCAACGGCGCCCGGCGCAGCGCTTCAAGACTCTCGCCCAGCTCACGAATAGCCTTTTCCATCTCCGCCTGCGCCGGCAAACCCGCCACGGTCTCGGCTTCAAATGTCTGCGCTCGGAACAGGTCCATGCCGTCATCCGCGCGGGTCACGGCAAAAACTACCACGCGCGCGGCCTGGTGCGGCGCGATCACCTCAGAACCTTCAGACGAAGCAAAGTAGTCGGTTTCGTTCTGCATCGTCAGCATCACCACATTCTGGTAAACGTCAGGATATTCACGAAAGATCTTTGACAGCGCCTGCACCCGCTGCTCCCATGCGGCCTTGTCGACAACCACCAGCGGAGCCGGCTTGCCCAGGTGCGTCTGCGGGGCTTCCTTGCTGAAATCCGGCGAAGTGTCTTCTTCTTTGGCCCGCACTTCCGCCTCGGTCTTCACGCGCAGATAATTGTCCAGCGCAGTGCCGTAGCCAGTATTCGTCGCCAGCCAGAGACTACGCGCCAGCGCTTCGCGGTCGTCCGTCAGCGGCAGTTGCTGGCTGTTCACTGCTGAGCTGCGATGTGTGCCATGCGTATTGTCCAGCTTGGGCTCGCCCAGCCGNNACCTGCACATCGGCGACGCGCATATGGTTTGAAGCGCTGGCAACCAATGCGCCAAACTGCGCCTGAATCGAAACCGAGCTCGCGTCGCTCACCGAATAACTGAGGAAGTAAGGCGGCAATTGCTTTTCGTCACCCTGCTTGCCCAGCGAGGTGAACGCTCGATGCAGTTCGGTTGTCATCGCGTCTAATAGAACCGGGCTTGACTGCTGCGCCGCGCTCACTGCGGGAAGAATCAATGCCGAAGCCGCAAGTATTGCGTATAGGCGAGGCTTGAGCGCAAGCTGTCTGGGTACGGCCGCAGAATTCTGTGGCAAAGGGCTGTAAGGATCGAGTAAAAGCATCTGTACCTACGATTGTCTCAAAGTCGGCTGCCGCGAAGGGGCGAATTCATGACATTTGTACGACGTGCTTTGATTGGATTCTGCTCCGCAATTGTGCTGGTTGGCTTGGTTCCGGCTTCTTGT
>PMWR01000123.1 GCA_003166055.1 Acidobacteriaceae bacterium | reverse complement strand
CTTTACAGGCTGCGGAAAAGCTCCAATTTGACGTAGATGTGCGAAAGGGCACGACTTCACAGCTTGCAGTAAGCTCCGACTCGACGAAGATGTGCGAAAGGGCAGGGCTTTACAGGCTGCGGAAAAGCTCCAATTTGACGTAGATGTGCGAAAGGGCACGACTTCAGTCGTGCCGAAAAAGCCAATAAAATGCGACGGGCTTCAGCCCCTGTGCGAACTTACAGCCCGCTGAAAAGCTCCGACTCGACGTAGATGTGCGAAAGGGCACGACTTCAGTCGTGCCGCAAGAGCCCCACAATGAACGTGGGCTTCAGCCCCTGCGGTATGCTCTTCCGGATTTCGCCCCGAATCAGATCCCTTCCCCAGCCCGTCCAGCCCTCGGAATAACCAGGCACACCGCTCCCGGGGGGGGCGGCACAGTCAATACAGCCCATACGGTAAGATTAGGGCGACGCCCCCAGGGAAGGAACTTGCATGAATTGGCTGAATGACACGCGAATCGATTGCTTTTCTGCGATGGAGACATTGCAAATCAAGGATTACCTGTCGTTGGTGAAGAACGCACATGAAAATAGAGGCGGAATCGGCGGACAACGAGACGTCCTCAAAACCACGACCGCAAAGCGCATCCGGGAGCGCATGGTTGCGGATATCCGCGCGGGGGCAGTGTTGCCCCCGGTGGTTGTCGGCATTGTCGAGACCCCGAATACAGTGAAGAAACTTGTTGCTGCGGATGACGTGGATCTCGACGAATTCGTCAAGAACTTGAAAGGCGAGTCGCTCTCGATAATCGACGGTATGCAGAGAACAGAGGCTCTGATGGACGCCTGCAAGATTGACAAAGGAATCCTCTCAGGACAGATCAGGGTCGATTTTTGGCTAGCAAAGTCTGTCCGTGCCCTTGTTTACAGAATGCTTGTCCTTAACACCGGTCAAGTCCCTTGGAATTTGGCACGCCAGCTTTCCGTCGTGTATGAACCGCTTCTACGCGAGATCAAAGCGAATGTGCCGTCCATAGAGAGAATCATTACTCCGGACAAGCCCGGCCGTCGGGTCAGCGGGGGACAATTTAGCTCGGAAGCTCTGATCGAGCTCTTTATGGCATTCTCGCTTCGCAAAACCAGCATCGACACCCGAGAGAGCCTATCGGAAGAGTTCTCCCGCCTCGACCTTGTAGCGAATGTTGCTGATGAGAAGGTCCAAGGGTATTTCTACGAGACCCTCTCAACCATGGCAAAACTAGACATCGCGTTCGACCGAATCGACGTTGGATCCCAAGGGCGCTTCGCAAGGGGCAGAGATATTTTCAGTAGCCAACCAGCCCGCATTGGATACATAGTCGCAGTCTCTCAGCATGTCCTCGGAAAGGTGGGGCTCGAGAAATCGTCAAAAGAGAGGAGCGCTCGGATGAGCGCTCTAGTGAAGGACGCAGGGGCACTAACCGAGAAACTAAAGACCTGCTCAATAAAGGAACTTCGAGGTTTTCTGCGACTGGACGTCCTGAGCGAGATCCTTGACCGCAAGGTCGGGCAGGTGGGCCGCTACGAGCGGGCCGTTTTCTACGAAGCCTTTAAGCTCTTAATCGAGGAACATTTTTCAGTTCCAGACATGGAGCCGTGCTGGAGAGCGAACTGATGGCCTCTCGCGGCAAGGTCGAAGCCAACACTTCAATCTTCCGGCGGCTGGACGAGTATTGCGCCAGCCGTGGGGAACCAATTACCAACCAAGGCAGCAAGCGATTTATTGAAACCAAGAAGGAGGATCGCGACTTCCTAACCGATGCGCGCAAAGTCCAGACTTTGGATTTGTCCCCCTCGTTAAAGATATCCCGCTTCGATCATGCGGATCGTTCCTTTTTTGTAACGGCAGGTTACGATTTGCTTGAGATTCCGGAGGGGATGCAAGAGGAGCAGCTCAACGGAGGGGTGCTAACCGCCTCCTTGTACGAGATGGAGCTTCGCCCAATAGTTAAGCCAATTGAGGTCCGGGAAGTTGTTGAGGTTAGCGACATGGGCGATAGCGGATACTTAGGGCACGATTTCCTTCAGCTGGCATCTCTTTTCCCACCTATTCAGATTCTCTCAACTGAGCCCTTGGTGAAGGGCGAGTCCGCCAACATTTTTCTTCTACTTTGCCTCTCAGATCGACGCCGCTTTGACCACTGGATCGACGATCATTTAGCGGCGGCGCTAGGCAAAATGGCGAGTGTAAGCTCAAACGCCATCCCATATGCGGTCCTCTGTCGCGCGGTGCTTGACTTCGATCCCGCTGCCCTGTTCCTCGCCCTTTACCGAAGCCTTGAGGCCCTTTACTCCCGAGAGAAAACAACGGGCCTCATGTCCGGCATTGGAATCTCAATGGACTGGTTCCAGATGGCCCAACAACTCGAACTTCATCTCGGATGGTACCCCCGCGAGGACCAGAGCCTTGAGGCGCTTTTCCAGTCCGCGAGCGAAACAGACCTTTCCAAGGTTCTTGCCGCTCTGAATGAGGCGCCGAAAGAGGGGAACAAACCTCACGTCACAGCAGCGCGGCGCGTCTACGCACTCCGAAACGCCCTGGTCCATTACAGGCCCTTTCATCAGTCATTCAAATTCGACGATATTGAATGGTGTCGGCTCTGCGAAGCAATGAGTTCACTGGTCCTAGATCTCTATACGGCAGCCCCAACCGACGCCTCAGGCTCAGCACGTAAGGCCCCGAGGGCTACGCGGGACTAGACCCACCTCCCGCAAAAAAGCTTTCGGACAGTTGGGTCAAGCTGGACACCCTTTGCCTCGACGCAAAATCCTTGGACAGGTGTCCAGAAAAACCCAAGCCAATTCATGGCCGCGCTAATATCCGTCCCGAAAAACTCCCCAGGACCCGGAACCGTGGGTTCGTCACAGCCACAAACAAAATCAGGCCAGCAGGCATTCGCAACGGAACGCCCACCAGCCCGATCAACTTCCTTCTTCTTTTCTAAGCTCTTTAGTGCACCATGCTCTTGAACA
>PMWR01000312.1 GCA_003166055.1 Acidobacteriaceae bacterium | reverse complement strand
ACCCGAGGGGTGCACCCCAACCGATGTCAAGCCCTATTCCGTCTGGGTTCAATGTATCCACTTTATTATCAAAGTCTTCCGCCGATAGCCCTTTGCCGATAGTTTCTCCCCAATCCGCTAACCTGTAGTTGAGAGCTATATCTTGTGCGCGAATCAGTCGGGTCATCACGCCCGGCAGCGCCCCGCGCACCACTCCGCATAAGTCCTCTGTTTTCACGAATCTGGCTTCCAGATTCCTCAAAACAGACTACTTACGGTAGAACTCTGCTTCCAGCGCATTGAAAATAGGCAATTTCCTCCAAACCCNNGCGGGCTCCACTGCCAGTCGCCCGCCATGCGCGGCTGCTCCTTCTGCTACTTCCACGCCCGCCCTTAGCGCCCCGCGCGCCAACGCGAAGTCGCATCGCAATGCCGGACCCGCTCGACCGCAAAGGCATTCAGGCCACCCTCCACCAGATCATCCAGGCCCTCGCCGCCGGGCACATCAGCGCCCGCCGCGCCGGTGTTCTCCTCTACGGCATCCAGATGTCCCTCAGCCAAGCTCCCCAGGCCCCGGTCCCCACGATCCCGGTCTTGAAGCCCTAGGCTGGCGTCCCAATGCTCGCTTCTCTCGTGTTTACACCGGCCTGGCGCTTGGCTGGAAAGAGCATGCCGGTTTTGCGGCTTTCCGGTCGCAGCGCCCACGATGCCACGGTAAAACCAGTGAGGATGAGCGGGGCGATGACGTGAAAGGCGTAAGCGCCGTAGCCGCCGACTGCGGCGCAGGATGCGGTCGCGCCCGTCAGGTCAAAGAAGATGCCGGCATACGCCCATTCCTTGAGCCGCGGAAAACGAGGCACGAGAATGGCCACGGCCCCAAGCACCTTCCAGAATCCCAAAATGGCGAAGAAGTATGTTGGGTAACCAAGGACGGCCACCACTCCATGTGGGTTGGCCTGATATTGCCAGATCTGCGCGACGCCGCCGCTTCCGATAGGAAACGCGACGAGGATAGTCATAGTCCAATAGAGAATGGAGTTTGTTTTCATGGTCAGTCCAGCCCTCCAACCACACGTTCCAGGTTGCCGATGAACTTGTTCCAGCCGTATTTTGCACCCTTGTAGTTGGCGCCTTCTTCCGACGGGAAACCGCATTGCTCCATCCGCACGTGCGTGCCGCTCTCGGTCGGCGTCAGCATCCACGCGACGATGGTTTCCATCCCCATGGAACCCCAGCTATAAGAGAGCCGTGCATGCGGTTCAACCACCTTGACTTCACACTCGATGACGCCGTTCCAGCCCGGCACAGGCGTGGCGCGGAAGGTGAACCGGTGGCCGACGACGGGCTGAAAATCATTACTCATCAACCACTCTTGGATCAACGCGCCTTCAGTAAGCGCGCGCCAGATTCTTTCCGGTGGATGCGGCATGTCCCGCTCAATGACGAGAGTGCGTGTTGTGGTGGAATCGGTCATTTGTCCATCCTGTTCAGTAGGTTTTCGAGACGGTCAAACCGTTCGCGCCAGAAGGCGCCGTAGTGATCGAGCCAGTCCACTATCGGCGTCAGCGCATCAGGCTGTGCGCGATAGTGCGTTTCGCGTCCGTCGCGGCGATGCCGTACCAGCTTCGCCCGCTTGAGCACCGTCAAATGCTTGGAGACAGCAGGCTGAGACACGCCGGCATGGCGTGTCAATGCGTGGACGGTCTGTTCGCCCTGCCGGGTCAATTGCTCGAAAATGGCCCTGCGGGTCGGGTCGGCGAGAGCCCTGAAAACATCATTTGCTGCAGCTTGCATCGAGAGCCCTCCCCTTCGGTTTGGGTCGCGGTACCGGTCGATTCACGAAGCAATTTACCGTGTGATTTGTCAGGCCGGCTACCAATCGAGGTGCGTTATCTGAATGAGGTTTCCGCATGTATCGTCAAGCACCGCGATGGTCGATCCCGTAGTCTTGGTCGGCTCCTTGGTGAATGTGACGCCGAGCTGCTTCAGTCGCTCATATTCCTTCTGGACGTCCGCGACGAAGAAATTAGCGGCGGCTATCCCTTGCCGAAAAATCTCCTGTTGATAGGTCTTCGCGGCCGGGTTGTAGCCCTCGGTGGCCTCAAGAACCAGTTGCACGCCCTCCGGATCTTCCGGGGAGACCACTGTGAGCCATCTGTAAGTCCCCGCCGAGAAATCCATTTTCGTTTGGAAGCCCAGAACGTCGGTGTAGAACTTCAGGGCCTTAGCTTGATCGTCAACGAAGACGCTCGTTAGTTTGATTTGCATGGCTTATCCTTTCTCCTCAGCGCTGTGAGGTTTTTGCAGGTTTCGCGATTCATTGCACCGCCAGGCAAGCCAGACTGTCGAAGATCGCCCGGTGGATCAGGTCGGCGCGAGCATTGAAAACGCCCTCCTCCGTAGCTTGTACGAGCCAACCATAACCAAATGGTTATTGATTGTCAAGAAGGATTTTTTGCAGAGACGGATCAAATTGAGAACGCTTTGACGGCAAGGCTTGGGGGGCGCGGAGCCGAGTTTCTTCTCACAAGCGTCTAAAGCGGTGTAGCCTTGAGAATGCCGATGGTCTCCGCTTCCCTGCCTCCGACAGCTTCGCTCACGGCGCCAGTTCGCCTCATGGACAACCATGGGCGTGTGATTCACGACCTGCGCGTCTCCATCACCGACCGCTGCAACTACAAGTGCGTGTACTGCCGCACGGGTGAAGTTGGCGCGCAATATCCCGAGTTGGGAATTCAAGAATACCTGCGTCTCATCAAGCTGTTTGTGGGCCTGGGAATTACCAAGGTCCGGCTCACCGGCGGCGAGCCGCTGCTGCGGCGCGGGCTGGTTGAGCTGGTAGAGGAACTGGCGCGATTGCGTACCGTGGACGATGAACCGTTAGACTTGGCTCTGACCACCAATGGCCATTTGCTGGACACCCTGGCCGCACCGCTCAAGTCCGCCGGATTGAATCGCGTTACAGTGAGCATGGACGCCGTGGATGCGCCCACTTTTGAGCGGATTACGCGTGTTCCGGGCAGTTTCGAGAAGGTTCTGGGAGGCATTCGCGCAGCCCGAGCGGCTGGTCTGACGCCGCTCAAGATCAACTGCGTGCTGTTGCGCGGCTTCAACGATGACCAGATCGAAGGCTTTGCGCGGTTTGCGCGCGAAGAAGATGTTGTTGTGCGGTTCATCGAGTTCATGCCGCTGGAAGAAGGCCGCCTTTGGACCCCCGAAATCGTGGTGCCCCTCAAGGAAATCGTGGAGCGCATCGGCCGGGCATTGCCGCTGGTGGACTTGCCTGCGCGCGAAGCAAGTGAGACGGCGCGACGCTATACCTTTGACGATGGCGTTGGTGAGATCGGCATCATCGCGCCGGTGAGCCAGGCCTTTTGCGGAGCATGCAGCCGAGTGCGGCTCACCTCGGACGGCAAGATTCGCACCTGCCTCTTTTCGCAAGTTGAGCACGACCTATACGGGAGGCTACGGGCCGGCGCGGGCGATGCGGAGCTCCGCCAGTACATAGCGGCTACCGTTCAGGGCAAGGAAGCCCGTCACCACATCGGCGAACCGGGATTTCTTAAGCCTTCGCGGTCGATGGTTCATATCGGCGGCTGAGCGAAGGACTCGGGCAGGGCGGCTATCCCGCGTGCCCAATGGCCGGAATGGCGTATCGCTTTTCCTGCGCGGTGTGACAAAATGCTCCAGAGATTCATCATGTGAAAAAAGAACAGGAAGACCGTATCCCGCTGGAAGACCTGCTTGTCTTCCACCAGTTGGCGCGTTCGCTCACTTCGAGCTTCGACCTGGATACCATTCTGCGTACCATTCTCGAGCACATGGAGCGGATCATCGAGGCGGAACTGTGGACGCTTCTGATGCTGGACGAAGCCAGCAATGAGCTTTACTATGCGCTGGCTGCGGGCGGAGAGCAGGCGGCGCTGCGTGACTTGCGCGTCAAGGTCGGCGAGGGCGTGGCGGGCTGGGTGGTGGAGCACGGCGAGACGCTGATCGTGCCTGAATCAGGGCCGGAAACGGAAAATGATCCGCGCCTGAATGAGGAAAATGGAAGCAAATCGGAGAGGGCGCGCTCGGTGATTTGCATGCCGCTGCGCGGTCGCAAGGGCACGCACGGCGCAATCGAGATTTTCAACCCTCGCGCCGAGCAAATGAACGACTACACCATCGCCTTCCTGCACATTCTGGCCGACCATGCAGCCATCGCAATCGAGAACGCGCGCGATGTGGCCCGCATTCAGCAGCTGACCATCACCGACGATACAACCGGGCTCTACAATGTGCGCCACCTCTACGACGTGCTGGGACGGGAATTGGACCGCTGCAGGCGCCAGGGGCTGCCGCTGGCCCTGGCGTTTCTTGATCTTGACCGCTTCAAGCTGGTGAACGACGAACACGGCCACCTGGTGGGCAGCGAGCTGCTGGCGCGCACCGGGCAGCGCCTGCAGGAACTTTGCCGCAAGCAGGACTGGTGCTTCCGCTACGGCGGCGACGAATTCGTTATCCTGTTGCCGGAGACAGGCCCCCAGGCTGCGCTGGCACAAGCTGGAGAGCTGCATCGCGCGCTGATGGCTTCGCGTTTCCACATGAAAAACGGGCTCGAACTGAACGTGAGCGCCAGCGTGGGACTGGCAACCGCCCCGGCTGACGGCATGTCTCTCCACGCCATCATCGGCGCCGCCGATACCCGCATGTACGCGGTGAAGAACGACGGGCGCGGGCAGTTGCGCGGCGCCTGAGATCGCTTCCGGCGGGACGAATATACCGCAAAGTCCCCGAAAATTGAGCTGTTTGTTACACCCTGTTCATCAAGCCATGGGTAGACTAACGGTCTGGCTCATCGAGATAGTCCAGGAGCTCACCCCATGCATGCGACCGACGACCCCATCAGACACTTTTGCATCAGGGAGATGACTCTTGACGACATTCCAGCAGTCATTGAGTTGCAGGTGCGTGCGTTTCCTGGCCTGCCGCCGTGGCGGCCGGAGCAGTTGGCGAACCACCTGAGTGTCTTCCCGGAAGGCCAGCTTGTAGCCTGTGACGCGGACGGCTGCATCCTGGGTTCTGCCTCCTCGCTCCTGATCGACTGGGACGATTATGCCGAGTCGGCTAACTGGTCGTTGATTACAGGCGACGGCTCCTTCACTACACACAATCCGCTGGGCATGACTCTTTATGGCGCAGACATGGGCGTCGATCCGGTCGCGCGCCAGTTGGGCATCGGCACCAGTTTCTATGAGGCGCGCAAGGAACTGATTCGCGAGCGCGGACTGAAGCGCCTGCTGACCGGCGGCCGCATTGCCGGTTACTCCGCGGTGGCCGATGAGTTGACGCCGAAGGAATATGTGGCAGAGGTGGTCGACGGCAAACGGAAGGACCCGGCGCTGAGTTTCCAGCTTGGGAACGATTTGGTCGTCTTGGATGTCGTTCCGGGCTACATGAACGACACCGAATCGCGCGGGTTTGCCACAGTGCTCGAATGGCTGAATCCGGAGTACACCTCATCCGTCAGCCTGCAGGCAAGCCTGCAGCATGCGGCGCTGGAGCAGGCTGCTGCGGAATCCATGCGCGGAACGCCGCGCCCGCGCCGCGTGCGCATCGCCGCCGTGCAATACCTGCTCCGCCCGATTGCGAGTTTTGAAGACTTCGCCCATCAAGTGGAATTTTTTGTGCGCAGCGCCAAGGATTACAAGGCGCACTTCCTGCTGTTTCCCGAGTTCTTCACGATGCAACTGCTCAGCTATATCAAGGAGCCCGCTCCGGCGATGGCGGTGCGGCGGTTGGCGCGCATGGCGCCGGAGTACGAGCAGCTGTTCACGCGTCTGGCCCAGGAAACAGGCATCTACATCATCGGCGGAACGCATCCGGTCTTCCAGCGCGGCAAGGTCTTTAACGCGGCGCATCTGTTCACGCCCAACGGGCAGGTCTTCCGCCAGAAGAAGGTTCACCTGACACCCACTGAGAGCGGCCCTTATCAGCTCAGCCGCGGCCACGGGCTCTACCTTTACCACACCGATTTCGGCAACATCGCCATCCTGATTTGCTATGACGTGGAGTTTCCTGAAGTGGCTCGCGTGATGGCTGAGGCCGGCGCTGAGATTCTGTTCGTTCCGTCATGCACCGACGGCCGCGAGGGCTTCTGCCGCGTTCGCTACTGCGCCCAGGCGCGGGCCATCGAGAACCAGGTGTACGTCGCAATGACNNGCCGCCATTCTTACGCCGTCTGACTACTTCTTCGCGCGCGACGGGATTGCTGCCGAGGGCACCATCAATCAGGAGCAGATGATTGTGGCCGACGTGGATCTGGATCTGCTGGACGAGCAGCGCGTCAACGGCAGCGTGATTCCGCTGCAGGACCTGATCAAGGACGCCTACGACAACGTCGTCCACTTCTCGGATTACAAGGGGCAGAAGCCGTTGCCCGTGGAAGATCCGCTCGAGTCGGTGCTGGCGAAGTAGCGGGACGAAAGCGCGTGCTGCCTATTCAGGACACGCGCCCTACTCCTCTTCTTCCGCGGGCTTTTCGGTGATTTGATCACCCGCGAGTCGTTCCAACTGATTTCGCCAATCGAGCGATTCGACAAAGCTCTTCGACTCGCGCCAGTTGGGCTCGACGATGACGTGCAACTCTAAATAGACCCGCGTACCCAATAGCGACTCAATCTGCCGCCGCGCTGCCGTGCCGATCTCCTTCAGCTTCGCGCCACCTTTGCCGATGAGAATCGCTTTCTGCCCATCGCGTTCGCAATAGATGGCTGCGGCGATGCGCGTGAGCGGCGGACGAGCCGGCACTGCGCCCTTTTTGCGCGGCACAAACGGCTTTGGCTCTTCGAATCGCTCGATGACCACGGCAGAGGCATACGGGACTTCCTCGCCGGTCTCGACAAGAATGCTCTCGCGAATCAGTTCGGCGACCATGAAGCGCTGCGGTTGGTCAGTGTACTGGTCTTTGGGGTAGTAACGCTCGCCTGTCGGCAAGACTCCCACGATTTTGCGGACTAGAATATCGAGTCCGTCGCGCTTGCGTGCGCTCACCGGAATAATCTCGGCAAAGTTGAACTGCTTGGTGAGAGTGTCAATCAGCGGTAGCAGACGGTCTTTGGGCACGAGATCGATCTTGGTAAGAACCAGGAAGACCGGGCAGTCGAGTTTGCGGATCANNTCCCAGGTCTCAAATTCGAGACCTGGGGCACCCCAGCTTCTTCAACCGATTCGTCCGCCGGTTTCGCGGCCGCCTCCAGTTGCACCTTGCGTGTCGCGTCCATCAGCACCAGCACCAGGTCACGGGTTTCCAGCGCCTCGTAGACTTCCTGCAGCATGCGGCGGTCGAGGTGCGAGCCGGGCTTGTGGACGCCGGGGGTATCGACGAAGACGATCTGCGCCGCCGGATGCTGGCCCTTGAGCGCCGGAACCTCAACGACGCCGGCGATGCGGTTGCGCGTGGTCTGCGGCTTGGCCGAGACAATGGCCACCTTTTCGCCTGTGAGGGCGTTGAGCAGCGTGCTTTTGCCGGCGTTGGGCCGGCCCAGAATAGCGACAAATCCAGATTTCAAGGGATACTCCCAAACCCTATTATCGCGGATTCCGATTCCGGGCGTTGCGACGATGGCGAATGGGCGGGGACAGAACGGGCTCTTCCTGGGCGCTGGACTGGGCGCTGAAACTGGCCGACCTCTCGCTGCGACACTGCGACGCCGGACTCCGTGTCTTGCTTTCAGTGGCGATCGTTTCGGAGGACGCTTTCTTCGGCCCGGGGGGCGCCCCCGTCCCTCCAGGACGGCGGCGTTGGTGGGGGCGGGGTTCCACGGGCTCCACCCTTGGCTATTCTCACCCTGTCCCTCCGGGACGGGCCTAGATGCACCCCCCCC
>PMWR01000410.1 GCA_003166055.1 Acidobacteriaceae bacterium | reverse complement strand
TGACCGGAATTCTGGAAGCGAATGACGCGGCTTTGCTGGCTTCGGCGCTCGGGGACATCGCCCGCGCGCGTGGCATGACGGAGATCGCCAAGGCTGCCGGAATTACCCGTGAAGCTCTTTACAGAGCTCTTCGCCCCGATAGCGCGCCTCGTTTCGATACCATCAGCCGCGTCTGTGCGGCACTGGGCGTGCGTTTAGTGGCCCAGCCCATTCCTGCCGGCAAAGCAGCCGCCTGAGGGCTGGTCGCTGGCCGAGCAGCCGTCTGCGGACGCAAAAATGCGCCGCGGCTGTTTGAAACCATGGCCGTCCTCGGCCGCGAGGTCTGTCTCGCCCGAATCCGCAAGGCCGAAGTCATGCTGGAATTGCTCGATGGATCACAGCACTTATCATGAAGTAAGGAACCGCCATCATGACCGACCCAAATCCGGAAAGCACCGCCGTTAAGAACCAAGATGCGCCCACGCAGGAAGTTCGCACCTCCTCCTCGTTCCTTCGCGATCTCATTGAAGAGGATGTGCGCACACAGAAGTTTGGCGACGCTCAGATCCAGACGCGCTTTCCGCCCGAGCCCAATGGCTACTTGCACATCGGCCACGCCAAGGCAATTTGCATTGATTTTGGCCTTGCGGATGAATTTGGCGGAAAGACAAACCTGCGCTTCGATGACACCAATCCAGAAAAGGAAGAGCAGGAGTACGTCGATTCAATCCAGGCCGACGTGCGCTGGCTCGGTTTCGAGTGGGATCGCCTCTGCTACGCCTCCGACTACTTCCCGCAGCTCTACGAGTGGGCGCTGCGACTGATCAAGGCTGGAAAAGCCTACGTCGACGACCTGACCGCTGACGAGATTCGCCAGCACCGCGGCACGTTGACGGAGCCCGGTACCGACAGCCCTTTTCGCAATCGGACCGTCGAGGAGAATCTCGACCTCTTCGCGCGCATGAAGGCCGGCGAATTCGCTGACGGGACGCGAGTCTTGAGAGCGAAGATCGACATGGCTTCCCCCAACCTCAACATGCGCGATCCNNTCATGTACCGCATCCTCCACGCCACGCACCACCGCACCGGCGACGAGTGGTGCATTTACCCCATGTACGACTACGCGCACGGCCAGTCGGATTCGATTGAGAGGGTCACCCACTCCATGTGTACCCTGGAGTTTGCCGACCACCAGCCCATCTATCGCTGGTATATCGAACAACTGGGCATCTTTCCCACGCAGCAGATTGAATTCGACCGCCTCAACATCACCTACACCATTCTCAGCAAGCGGAGGCTCATCCAGTTTGTGCGCGAGAATGTTGTCAACGGGTGGGACGATCCACGGATGCCAACCCTCTCCGGGTTTCGCCGCCGCGGCTTTACCCCCGAAGCAATCCGCGCGTTCGTTGGCGCCGCCGGTGTCTCGCGCACCAATGGCGTGGTTGACATTGAAATGCTCGAGCACTTTCAGCGCGACGACCTGAACCGCCGGGCGAGCCGGGCAATGGTCGTCCTGCGCCCACTCAAGCTGGTTATCGACAACTACCCTGAGGGGCAGGAGGAGTTCGTCGAAGTTGCGAACAACCCCGAGGATCCATCGGCCGGAACACGCCGGGTTCCCTTCTCGCGCGAGGTCTTTATTGAGCAGGACGACTTCCGCGAGGTTCCTCCGCCCAAGTACTACCGCTTGTCTCCGGGCAAGGAAGTGCGCCTGCGGAACGCCTACTTCATCACCGCGCGGAGCGTGGTGAAAGACGAGGCCGGCAATATCGTTGAGGTGCACTGCACCTACGATCCGGCCAGCCGGGGCGGCAACTCGCCTGACGGCCGCAAGGTCAAGTCCACCATGCACTGGGTGTCGGCCGCGCACGCGATTGGCGCGGAGATTCGGCTTTACGACAAGCTCTTCGCCAAGCCCGACCCCAACGACGTGGAAGACGGTCAGGACGTGCTCAGCAATCTCAACCCCAACTCGCTTGAGATCGTGACCGGCGCCGCCCTTGAGCCATCGCTTGCCGACGCTAACGTCGGAGTCCCCTACCAGTTCGAGCGCGTNNGGCTATTTCTGCCTCGACCCGGACTCCAAAGACGGCAAATTGGTCTTCAATCGGACGCTGCCGCTGAAAGACTCCTGGGCGAAGATCGAGAAGAAGTCAGGGGCGTAAGGCGGCAGCGGCGAGAAGATGCTACACACGGGTTAGCTGAGGAAGGGCGTCGAAGTGTGCGTCGCGGGCGAACAATACCAGCGAATGCTGCAAGACGAGGGCGGCAATCCACATGTTGTTCGTGGGTATGGGCGTTCCTTGCCTGCGGAGTTGCCGGTACACGGCCGCATAGTGCTGCGTGGTCTGGTCGTCCGCGTAGAGAATGGCTACGCCCGGCTTGAGCAGAAACCTGCCAAGGGCTGCTTCGTTGCGCGTCCCCTGGGTACCCACCGCGAATCCGGCGCGCAGTTCTCCCACGACGATGAAAGGCAGCCAGACTTCGTTGGCTAGCTCCACTGTTTCAATCACAGAAGGCTCGCCCCGGCAAAGGTCGGTGTAGCGGTTGGTGTCGAGGGCGAGCCTCATGCGGCGGCCCCGCTCCACGCACGGGCCCACACTCGGCTGGGCCGCGCCGTTTTGGTCACTGCCACATCTCCTCGTCAACGGTGTCTTGCGCTGCGAGGGCGCGTTCAAAGGCGGGATCTTTTCTCCAGCTTCCGGCAATATCGCTCAGATCGCGCTGGCGGACTCGGGCCTGGCCCAGGCCGAATCCGCGAGCCAGGGCCTCGATCGCCACTTCGTTCAGGCTCTTGCCCTGCTCCCGCGCCGAAACCCGGAGAGCGGCATCGAGATAGTTCGGCACATTGCGAATCGTATATTGCATGCAAGTATTGTAGGCATTGCAGGCATTCATTGCAAGCGCAAGTGAGACCAGTGATCCCTGTCAGTCGGCAACCGGCAAGGCCTTCCCTTGCTCGAAGAACTCCCGGAGCTTCGCAGTCGAGTACGGAGTCTGCCCCAGCGCTTCATTCATCCATGCCGGAAGCTCGCTCTCCAGAAAAGTAACTTCGCGTCCCAAGAACGATGCGATCAGCTTCGGCGGCGCTCCGAAGGCGGAATTGTCGTAGATGTTTAGATAATCGACGGTCTTGCCTAACTCATCCAGCACGCGGGGAAGGTTGCCGAGGCTCTTTGTTCGAATGTCGCGTACTGTATCCTCGGAGCCGCTATGCCCGCCCATGTCTGCCCGGTTCGCCACACGATCAATCGACATGGCAATGCTATCCACCGAAACGTAACGGAATCGCACATCGAATCCGGCCTCATGGGCTTGCCTCATTTGATCGAAAATGATCGAACTGCGGAGAGTTGTTTCGGTAGCAAAATCCCTGGCCGCCGCGATGTGATCTTGAATGAACTTTTCGCAGACCGGCCATACTTCTCTGCGGATGGACATGGGAATGCCGATGTAAGAACCGCCGTTCAACTGCGCCGCATAGTCGTCCGCATTGAAGTAATCGCAGCCAAACTGGCTTCCAGGGAATGCACTTGTCTTTCCACTGCCGGAAGGTCCAGCAACCACGTACATGATCGACATCCACTATCCCCCGAAGTCGCGATCCGCGCCCGGCCGCATGTCCGCGGGAAGTTCCTTCTTGAGGCGGTTGCCGTCCTTGTCGATGATCCCCATGGCGATGGCTCTTTCAACCGAGCGGCGGATGCGCTTTGCACCCTCTTCGCGCACACGCTTCTCAATGGCTGCCTGCTCGGCCAGAAACTCAGCGGAGTACGTCTTCTTCACATAGGCCGCTTTGGGAGCTTCCACTTCGCTTTCGTCCGGCTTGGGAACAACGGATTCAGTGGCCATCACGCCCTCCTGTTTTCTGAATACTATTCCTCATCCGGTGTGAATGAAAGATCGCCATTGCTCCAGAACCGGGTACCCCAGATCTAAGGCCTTACCGATCCCCGATTCCTGTTCTTAGCTATTTCCCAATCACNNTTGGCTTCGACCAGATGATTGCCGGCGGCAGCCACGATGCGCGCCTGAATGGTGAATTCGCCGGTGTAGACGCTCAGCTTGGTCGAGGGGTCGAGCGGCAGAGTGATGTCGACGCCGGCGGGATAATTCGCTTCCGCCAAGTGCACGCCAGCGCCGTCGGGAATGGAGAACGTGGTGGGGATGAGGAACTCGTCCTTGGGCTTGTGCGAGTTGATGTGCAGCCCCTGGGCGATGCGGAAGTGAAGCGCGACGTCGCTGGGCTTGCCGGCGGGCACCGTGACCTGCTCGGGATAGAGATATTCGACCGCCGCACCTTTCAGGATGGAGCGGCTGGTCGAGTCGGCCTGGCCTTGCGCGAGCAGTCCAGCCATTGCGATCACAGCCGCTGCCACAACCCGAATTCGAACATTCATTCCAATCACCGTTCTAACCCTTGTAAACGCTCATTGCCAGCAGCCGCGATACCGAGGCTAAAAGCTGTCCTCATTGTCCCAGCGCCTTCTTGATGTTTCCTTCGATATCGGCCTTCGACGTGAGTCCGAGCTGCACCGCAACTACCGTGCCTTTGCGGTCGACAAAGTACGAAGTGGGCATTTCGTCGAGCCCGTCGTAGGGCTTGCTCAGCGTAGCGCCGTCAATCAACACCGGGTAATCGATGCCCAATTGCTGCGCGGATTTTACGATGTCTTTCTTCTCGTTGGCGAAAAGCTTCACGTCGTCACGGTCAAGGTCGTCGGTGGAGACGCCGAGAATCTCAAATCCCTGGGCTGCGTACTGGTTGCGCAACTCGACCAGCCAGGGCGTCTCGATCTTGCAGGGACCGCACCAGGTGGCCCAGAAATTGATGAGCACAGCCTTGCCCTTGTAGCTGGCGAGCGAGACCTTTTTACCGCTCAAGTCTTCAAGGGTAAACGTGGGCGCCGGCTTGCCCTTGAGTGGCGAAATAAACTGCGGCGCGCCGCCGTTCGGATCGGGAACCAGTTCAGCCTTGGCCGCTGAAGCCAGCAGGCGCTCGGCAGCCTGTTTGCGGTATTCGAAGTTGGCCCACCCGGCCCAGGCAAAGGTGGCCAGGATGAACAGAACGACACTTAGAACGATGGTGTTGCGTTTCACGGGGATCGGGACCTCTTCAATTCAATTGTAGTGGCACATGCTGATTTGTAGTAGCAAGTGTGGAACGTGGAAAGCAGTGGTTTCCGATCGCACGCAAGGAAGGCCGCCGGAACTGATACCATCAAAAGCCGATGAGCGATTCTGGAGATACCTTGAGGGAAGACGGCTGCCAGGAGCCGGCGGCGCCTGGTCCCGCGGACTTGGTTCGCACCGAGGCGGCGGCGCTGGAAGCCCTGGCCGCGCGCCTGGACGGGCCGATGGCCGAGCCGTTCGCCCGCGCTGTGGGGCTGATCATGCGCTGCGGACATGAGAACGGCCGAGTTGTGGTGACCGGCATGGGCAAGAGCGGCATCATTGCGCAGAAGATTGCGGCCACGCTCAGTTCCACCGGCAGCCCGGCACTGTTTCTGCATCCCGCCGAGGCGGTACACGGCGACCTGGGCGTGCTGATGCGCGGCGATGTGGTGATTGCGCTGTCGGGCAGCGGCGAGACGGAGGAGATTCTGCGTCTGCTGGCCACGCTGAAGCGCAAGGGCGACGCGCTGATCAGCTTCACCTGCAATTTAGGTTCGACCCTGGCACAGGCCAGCGACATCGCTCTCGACTGCGGCGTAAAGCGCGAGGCCTGCGGCATGAACCTGGCGCCAACCGCGTCGACCACGACGATGCTGGCGCTGGGGGACGCGCTGGCAATCGCCGTGAGCCTGCGCAAGGGCTTTCGCGCGGAGGATTTTGCGGATCTGCACCCCGGCGGCAAGCTGGGCAAGCGGCTGGCCAAAGTGCGTGACCTGATGCATTCCGGCGATGCGGTACCGGCTGTTTCGCCATCGACAGCGATGACGGACGTGATCTACGAGATGTCGTCGAAGAAGCTGGGTATTACGACCGTGCAGGAAGAGGGGTTGTTGCGCGGCGTGATCAGCGACGGCGATTTGCGCAGACTGCTGGAGCGCGAAGGCGGCGCTGCGCTGAGCCGCACCGCGGGTGAGGCCATGAATACGCATCCCAAGACCATCTCTGCTGATGAACTGGCGGCGACGGCGCTGGCGATCCTGGAAGAGCGGAAGATTACTTCGCTGATTGTGGTGGATGGCGCAGGCACGGTGGAAGGCGTGGTGCATCTGCACGACCTTTGGGGTTTGGAGCTGATCTAGCGACAGGGAACTGCGATGATCAGCGAATCTGTGGAGCCAGCAGCGCTACCATCTCGATGTCGCGATCAAGGATCGCCGATTCATCCGGCTTTGCTGGGTTATACCGCGCCTGAATCCGCTTGTCCTTGATCTGCCTGACAAACTCGTCAGCCTCGTCTTCCTTGCGAAATCGATGGACGTGCATCCCCGAGCGATACTCCTCCACAAAATAGGTGTAGGTGATCTCGACCCAGAACTGCCGCGGCCCCTCGGTATGCACCGTGGCGTATTGCACCCTTGCTTCTGTGGACGGCCAACCCGCGGAAGCTCGATTCTGCCGCCACTTCTGGTACAGCTTCCTCACGCCGTACCCTGCAGCGGCGCCTGGAATGAGCCCAAACTTCGCCAGAAGCTTGAAAGCAACTGGCAACACGAGTCGCCAGGGAAGCCATGGAATATGTTGCGGGACCATATCAAAAGTGTCGCACAGGGAATTGGACCGGAAATGCCATACAACAGAATGCATCCCCGTCCATTTAGAATGGACTCTGCGTAAATTTTCTTGCGCCGGATAACCGGCGGGAAAGCACGATCACTCATCGCTATGCATCGCTGGTCAAAGCTGTTCATTCCCACTCTTCGCGAGGCCCC
>PMWR01000295.1 GCA_003166055.1 Acidobacteriaceae bacterium | reverse complement strand
GTTCGATTCCTGCGACGCTTTGAAGTTGGCCTGAGCATTGCGGCCCGCATCCTTCAGTTTCCCAACGGCGTTCTCCACTTTGCCCTTCAATTGCTGCGCCGCGCCTTCGACCTGGGTTCCGGTGTTGCCGGTCATGTTCCCGATATGACGCTTTGTGCTTCCAACTATTTCATCAACGGTACCCTTCACTCTGTCTTTATCCATGTGTCCACACTCCTGAGCTTCAGTTGCTCACGAAACCGATGGGTTAGGCTGTATAGAAAGAACCACGGAAGGATTCCAGTCTGGATGTTGGACTTGCGGCTGGTCCGAAGCCCGTCCTCATGCGCGCATTCCAAAAAACCATGCGCCCGCAAAAAACGGAACCTCAAGCCAGCCACGATCTCTCCGCTTCAGCAGAAGCCACGCGCAGCTTCTAGCTGCCGATTACTTCGTGATGCTTGCGCTCTTCTTCATGACGCTGGCGTTCGCGAACTTCGTTATCGTGCTCAGTGTTGGTGGTCGCGCTCTTGCTCGCATCCTTGCTAGCGTCATGGGCCGCGTCCTTCACGTTGCCCCAGGCCTTTTCGACCTTCCCTTTGATCTGCTGCCCGGCGCCTTCCACCTGCGTGTCTGTATTGCCCGTCCATTCGCCTACCTGGCGCTTTGCGCGTCCGGCAGCGTCATCAACTGTACCCTTCACCATGTCTTTATTCATCGTCCACCTCCGTGGATCAACTGCTCTGTCTGTGTTGCGGCACACCATTGTGCCCGTCCCGCGGTTGAAACGCTCAACCGCATTTTGCGGCCGTCAAAGAACCGTTCTGCGGCCGGAAACCAGCTGCAGAATCAGTACCACCAGCGCGATCACCAGCAGTATGTGGATGAACCCGCCCAGCGTGTACGAACTGACGACTCCGAGCAGCCACAATACCAGAAGAATGACAAAGATCGTCCACAGCATGGACCCACCTCCTCACGCCTCGTTGCCTTCCTGACGCGACAACAGATGCTTTGAAGCACAACTCCCGACTGTGGTTGTTCGCAAAAAGAGGATTCGTCTTTGCACCTGATTCGAAAGAGATTGCATGCCTCGCAGGAAAACCCGCGCGCGGATTTCTGCAACCAATTGTTGTGGAGCAAATGCAATTGCCGCGTTCGAAAGCGCCGTTCGATCGACAGGAGTGCACATGGCTGTCATGATGCAGGCGTTCTACTGGGATGCGCCCGCAAAGGAAAACAAGCACGGCGAGTGGTGGAACTTTGTCGCGGAAAAAGTTCCCCACCTCGCTGCGTCCGGATTCGACTCTCTCTGGCTGCCGCCCTTCAGCAAAGCTGCGTCGCCAAACTCCATGGGCTACGACCCATACGACTACTTCGACCTCGGCGACCTGGATCAGAAAGGCTCCGTGAAGACCGCCTACGGCAATCGCGCCGAGCTTGAGAAACTCATCCGCTCGATTCACGAGCACAAGATGGGCGCCATCGCCGACATGGTTATCAACCACAACTCCGGCGCCGACGAAGAAGAGATCAACCCGCTCGACGGCAAGAAGCGATGGACCAAGTTCAATCCCAAGAGCGGCAAGTTTCCGCGCGACTGGAACTGCTTTCATCCCTGCCGCTATGAACGGGTGATCATCGAGGGAGAACGGTTCGCGGGATTTCCCCACCTGTGTCATCGCAACCCGCGCGTCTATGAAGCGATGTATGAGTACGCCCGCCTTGCCATCGAGGAGCTCGAATTCGACGGCCTGCGCTTTGACTTCGCCAAAGGCTTCGGCGCGTGGATGATCGGCCTGCTGGCAAAGTATCAGTACCGGAAGAGAGATAACGTCGAGGTCACTCCGTTCATTGTCGGCGAGTACTGGTCAGGGCCGGAGGCAATCGACGGCTGGCTCGACGAAGTGCGCTCTGTGACCGATCATCAGATTGCCGCCTTCGATTTTCCGCTTCGCTACAAGCTCAAAGACGTGTGCGACAAGCCTAACTACGATCTGCGCAATCTCACCGATGGTGAATCTGTTTCCGCCGCGCGGCCCTTCAATGCTGTGACATTCGTCGAAAATCACGACATGGGCGGAAATGAAGTTGTAAACGACAAGATGCTCGGCTACTCCTTCATCCTCACCGGCGACGGCTATCCCTGCGTCTTCTGGTGGGACTACTTCAACTGCCAACTTGCGCGTCCTGAGACGCCCAACGGAATCGACGCGCTGATCGCCGCGCATCATCGCCATGCCGGCGGGGAGTCGACCGTGCTGCACGCCGACCCCGACCTCTACATCATGCAGCGCGCCGGGACCGATCAGCAGACTGGCCTCGTCTACGTTCTCAACAACCTTGGAAACCGCTGGAGCGGCACACAAGTCAAAACGAAGTGGACGAACCAGAGATTCAAGCCCGTCGCGTGGGATGGACACGATACCGCTCATCCCGATGAACGCACTTCCGATGCGGAAGGCAATGCCGAATTCCCTGCGCCCCCGCGCGGATATTGCGTCTATGCCCCATTTGTCGAGTAAATAGCCGCATCGTTCATCGGAAGAGCATCATCTCATTTCGCCGAAGGTTCGGCAGGCTTCCGAGGTCGCCTTGCCGTCCACGCTGCTTTCACCTTTTCATAAGTTGCCTGCATCTCGTCCAGCTCCAGATCGGTCAGTCTCTCAATATCGATCATTTGATTCCGAGCACTATCCATCGCCCTGATCAGTTCGTTCAGCTTGAGATTGATCGCGCGGGCATCGCGGTTCTGTGTGTTTTGAATAAGGAAGACCATAAGGAAGGTCAACAGGGCCGCTCCCGTGCTGATGACTTGAGCCCACTTGTTTGAGAAATGAAAGATCGGCCCCGTCGAGGCCCATACCGCGATCACCAGCCCTGCTCCCACAAATGCCCAGGTTGATCCCAGCCAGCCGGAAGCCAATGCGGCGAAACGTCCGAAATGGTCGTGGACCGTTCGATCCTTTGCTTCAACGGGCAGCTTATTCATTCGAAATTCCTCCGCAACTTTGATGTTTGCTGACGATACGCCCGCGGTGCCGGGCAAATCTGTAGCAAACGGAGCAGAGAATGTAAGTGAATGAACGGTAGTGCCACCTGGACATGAAAACCGGGATAGGAATCAATTTCCCACCCCGGTCAGGCTGCTGAAAAACCTGTCGCAGCACGATTCTCTTAAGGCTTTGTAACAGGGCATGACTTCAGTCGTGCCGCGAACCGTATCGAATGAGAGAGATGGGGCTTTAGCCCCACCCCCTTCCCTTCGGTTTGCATTGAACCAGACCTTTGTCAGCACCCTGCACATCGGGGTGGCGAGGAATACCACCCCGGTGGTTGTCGCTCTAAAAAACTCCAGCCATGTAAGCCTCAGCCGGATGAGCTTTATCTCCATGCACGCCGCACTCGGCAAGCACCACCGGAGAAAGCGTGATCACCGGGCAGTGCGCATGGGCCAGCACCTTGTAGACAACGCCGTGCCGGGTGATGGCGGCGAAAGCCGATGCTCCCTGCGCACCCAGCACAATGAGATCGGCCTGCTGCGCTCTGCCCTGATAGAGCAATTCCTCGGTCGGATCGCCCGGCACCACGATGGTTTGCACGGAAATCCTGCCCTCCAGTCCAGATGGAATCAGTGCGCGCAGTTCGTCCTCTATTTCATCGATGGACCGGCCAGCCAGCTCCTCCTGCCGGTCCTGAGGCCGGATGACATGCTGCAGGACAAGGCGGGCGTTATGTTGAACGGCCAGTTCCGCGGCAAAGCCGGCTACCACATGGCTCGCCTCCTGCAGGCTGACGGCGCAAAGAATGGTGCGCGTGGCAAAGCTGCGATAGGTGCCGTCCACCACTTCCGGGCCGACAATGCAAACTGGAACCTTTGCGGTGCGCAGCACAGCCTCCGCCACCGAGCCCACCAGCAGTTTGCCAATGGGGCCGGGTGAGTGCGTGCCCATCACCACGCGGTCAATCTCGCGTTCGCGCAGGAAGCTGAGGATCTGGTCGGCGGGCAATCCCGGCCGGACGACGACCTCGCACCCCACGTCGGCATCGTGCACGCGCTTTACCAGCGGCTGCAGTTGTTCTATTTCGGTGCGCGCGGCGGAGGCATAGTCGTAGTAACGGATGCCCGAGGTCTCCGATGCGGCCACCACCAGCGTGTCATAGGCGTGAAAGAGAATGAGATCGGCGCTAAACTCAACGGCCTGCGCAAGAGCAAAAGCGAAGGCCTTTTCATTGGCGGGAATCTCGGACGCAAAGAGGATGGTGGAGGGTTTGCTCCAACCTGGCTTCATTCCGTGGGCCATGGGAACCTCCTGATTGTGGCAGCTATCTTTGCAGAACAAAACGAAATCGTGCGGTGCGCTGGGGCACAGAAGCGGGTGATCCAAATCACGCCGAGCGTCCCAAAACCGAGGCTTGCCGCTCGCCTGTACATCGTCGCGCTGCCAATGAAGACGAGGGCGGCGCATGGATCGTTCACTGCCCCGGATTCTGAACCTTTTCCGGATTCTTGTCCAGTGCCGAAAGTTTGAGTGCCTAAAGTTCGAGAACAGAGAATTGCCCCCAGATGAAGTGATCCCAATCACAGCCGACCACCCTCAAGTGCTGGTCTTCTGGATACGAATCGGACGTAACTCCCCTTTCCAAGGCTCTATTCGAGCCAGGCGCAGTCCAGGTCAAGCCCGGTTCAAGCGGAGGTTCTCCATGGAAGCGATGCACACAATTCCCGCCCGCGGCGGGTTGAACTTCGACGAAACGCCGTTTCTGGCCATCTGGGAAGTCACACAGTCCTGTGATCTGGCCTGCAAGCACTGCCGTGCGGCCGCGCAGCCCATCGCCCATCCCGACGAACTCACCAACGCTGAAGGCAAGGCCCTGATCGATCAGATCGCCGACATGCATGTGCCCATTTTTGTCTTTACCGGCGGCGACCCGTTGAAACGAAAGGATGTCTTCGAGCTGATCAGCTATGCGGCCAACAAGGGCGTGCAGGTGGCTCTCACCCCCAGCGCCACGCCGCTCCTCACCCGCGAAGCCATCTTCAAGCTCAAGGAAGCCGGGCTGGTCCGCCTCGGTATTTCGCTCGACGGCTCGTCTCCTGAAATTCACGACGTGTTCCGCGGCCTTCCCGGCGCCTGGGCACGCACCATTCAGGCCATCGAGTGGGCAGGCGAAGCGGGTCTGCCGATCCAGGTCCACACCACCATCAGCCGCCATAACGCACACGATCTCGACAACTTATGCTCCCTGTTCGAGAAGCTGAATATCGTCATGTGGAACGTTTTCTTCCTGGTTCCCGTGGGCCGCGGTCAGCTCGACGATCTGCTCTCGGGCGAGGNNTTCGAGCAGGTCTTCGGCAAGATTTACGAGCTGTCGCACCGCGTCAGCTTCCAGATCAAGACCACTGAGGCCATGCACTATCGCCGCTACCTGCTCCAGCACAACCTTGAAGAGCGCCGCATCAGCCACGGCCACGGTCATCCCGGAAGCACCGGCAAACCAGCCGGTTACGATGCGGGCGCGCCCAGCACCGATGCCAAAACACGCACCGCAAGCTGGGCCACGCGCCGGGTCAACGACGGCAAAGGCTTCATGTTCATCTCCCACGTCGGCAACGTCTACCCCAGCGGATTTCTGCCCATTCACGCCGGCAATGTGAAACAGACGCCGCTCCAGGATATCTATCGCAACGCGCCCATCTTCAAATCGCTGCGCGACACCAGCAAGCTGGAAGGCAAGTGCGGCGCCTGCGAGTACAAGGAGATCTGCGGCGGTTCGCGAGCCCGGGCCTACGCCGTGACCGGCGATCCGCTGGCGCCGGAACCCTGCTGCATCTATCAGCCAAAGAACTGGGACCCGGAACTTGAGAATCAAGCCTCGGCGTACGCGCACACCGCAACTGGGCAGCTTCAAATCGTGGGCTGATCCGCGGGGAATCAAGTGTCGGCGGCATCGAAATGCTACAACACAGTGCAAAATTATGCTGCCACCGGAGCTGACACCGGGCGCAGTGACGCTCTGTTGCTTCAAGTCAATTTACTACTGAGTAAATGACGAGTAGGCGACCAACCGAACGGAACCAAAGCGCAGGCAGGGGTTGGGCGATTAGGGGGATAATCTCCGTGACCGTCACAAAAACCGTTACAGTCGCAAGATTTAAGGAGTCACCCGATCTGGCATGACCCCTCACAAATGATCTATTTTCTTACCGCCGTGGGTGATGAAAGCCTATTTTCTACTCGTTCCGCGACCGAGCAGAAATCCAACAGCGAGCCCGGCAGCCACCGAGAGCAGAACAGATTGGATCGGGCTGCGCTTGACACTCCTGGCCGTATCGTCGATGAAATCTTCCACCGCGTCACGACCATCCTTAACTGCATTCTTTGCCGTCTTCATGCCATCTTGGAAACTCCCTGCGACGTTGGATGTGAACTCCGAAGCTTTGCGGAATGATTCGCCAACATTGCTGGCTTGATCCACTAAGGTTTTCGCCACTTGGTCTACAACTGACTTTTCCATCTGGTCGCCTCCTTCCAAATCTGATGCCGCCATAGGCCGAGAGGGTGCCCCGCCCTTCCGATTGATCCACGACGACGCTATTGGGTGCAGTGTCGAGCCTGTGGGCTTTCCAGTACGCGCCGGTCGATTTTGAAGAGGGGA
>PMWR01000223.1 GCA_003166055.1 Acidobacteriaceae bacterium | reverse complement strand
TCGGGCCAGTTGGGCGCGCCTTCATACATGAGCACTGTTGCGCCGTTTTGCAACGGCCCATAGACAACATAGGAATGGCCGGTGACCCAACCGATGTCGGCGGTGCACCAGTAGATGTCTTCGTCACGAATATCGAAGACGTACTTGGTGGTGATGTAGGTCTGGACGGCGTACCCGCCGGTGGTGTGGACAAGGCCCTTGGGTTTGCCGGTGGTGCCGGAGGTGTAGAGGATGTAGAGGGGGTCTTCGGAATCGAGCTCTTCGGCGGGGCAGTCGGGCGCGGCGGCGGCGATGAGGTCGTGCCACCAGTGATCGCGGCCCTCGACCATGGTTACTGGGCTGCCGGTGCGGCGGTAGACCACAACGTGCTTGACGGTGGGGCAGGCGTTCATGGCTTCGTCGACGGTGCGCTTGAGCTGGATTTCGCCACCGCGGCGGTAGCTTGAATCCTGGGTGAGAATTGCGACGCAGGACGAATCGTTGACGCGGTCGGCGATGGCGTTGGCGGCGAANNACGCGGTCGCCTTTTTTGATGCCAAGCGACTTGAGCGCATTGGCGAACCGCTGCACTTCAACGTGAAGCTCGGCGTAGGTGAGGCGGCGAATCTCGCCCGGCTCGCCTTCCCAGATGAGCGCGGTCTTGGCGGCGCGAGGGCCGAGCGCATGGCGGTCGACGCAGTTGTAGCNNACCTTGTCCCAGCGCTTGAACCAGTGGAGGTCGTTGGCGACGCCGGCCCAGAAGGCTTCAGGGTCAGCGATGGACTGCTTGTAGAGGGTCTCGTACTCTTCAAGGCTCTTGATGTGGGCCCTGGCGCTGAACTCCGGCGGCGGCGGAAAGACGCGGAATTCGCGCAGCGTGGAGTCGAGATCCTGATTGGCAGCGGCGGGAAGGGGCACGGAAGACATGAAAGCGTCCTTTAGGGGAAGAAGGATGAAGACGGATCGCGACAGGGCCTGGGGCGACCTTCCCATAGCGATGCCGTGTGCGTGTCACTTTATCGAGGCGGGGGCACACTCGGCAAGTGGGCGCGGCGGGAGCGCGCTGGAGTTGACCGTAGTGGGGACGGAATCCGGCCTGGGAAGCAGAACAGCGCAAGCCTTGAAGAGGTTGGGAATAATATGGATCGAGAGACGGCCGGCGTGATCGGTTCCGTGCTTTCTCAAGTGGAACCAGCAGGCAGGGCCAGAATGGAGAAAGCACATGCTGCTTGAACTCGGCAGGGCGTTCTCTTTCTTCCTGAGCATGCTGTCTCTCTACCCGGTGCTGGTGAGCGCGTTTTTTGTGCCGGGAAAGCGATGGGAGGAGCGGCTGTTGCCGGCCCTGCTCTACGTGGTGCTGGCCGGGTGCGTCTGCATGATCAGCGGGCTGCTGTTTACGCGGCCGTCGCCGGACAGCCCGCAAGGGGAATCGCTGCTGTCTACCCTGCCAATGCGCATGTTCTTATGGACCATGGTGGGCATGGCGCTGCTGTTTGCGNNGGCCGTGATTAGCCGGGCTGGAATGGCGAGGCAGGATCAGCGAGGCAGAATCAGCGGGGCTGGGAGACTGATTTCTTATTTGCGTTTACGTACTCGCGCAGGGCCGCGTTGATACGGCTTTGGTAGCGCCGCCCGGTGGCCCGGAAAAACTCGATTACGTCCGCGTCAAGGCGAAGAGTGATTTGCTGCTTGTTTTCAGCGGGGATTAGATCGGAGACGCGTCGCCAGCCGGCGCCAGTCTGTTGGGGGATATCGCTATAGTCGATATCCTGGTTGCGCAATTCGCGCAAAGCCTGCATTTCCTCTTCCGTCATCGTGGGTGGATTTGACGGATCCAGACGAAAATAAACGGTGTCACTCCCAGTAGACTTCTGATTCATGAGGATCTCCCTTTCGCGCGGAGATGAGCCTGATATTCGGTTCGCGAAGCGTGTAAACGACCACCAGAATCCATTCGTCGACCAGACCGAGTACGATCCAGCGTTCCTCACCGTACTCCTCGCGGGTATCGAGCCGCTCTTGCCGATGCGCGTCCAGAAAAACACGGGCGGCGTAAGGAAAGGCAATTCGGTGACCAAGAAGATTCGAAGCCGCCTTGGCAGGATCCCACTCGAAGTTCAGGCCATTTGGCATTCGCCATTGCACCGTCTGGAAAGTCATTCATCTTCGCTTTCTCTCCCGGTCAGCGCTGACCAGATTTTCTGGTGAACGGACGGTCTCCCACCGCCAGCTAAAGAGTACCACAAATATACCTATGAATGTAACTACGCGAATTTCAGCCAGGTCTCCGCGTCCTCATGCGTAGCGTTTCTGGTGCCAGATCCAGGCGGTGCGGATGATGTCGTCGAGCTGTGTGTAGTGGGGCTTCCAGCCGAGTTCGCGGATGGCTTTTTCGGAGCTGGCGACGAGCACGGCGGGATCGCCGGGGCGGCGGGGATGGACTTCGGCGGGGATGGGATGGCCGGTGACGCGGCGGGCGGACCCGATGACCTCGCGGACACTGAAGCCCTGGCCGTTACCGAGGTTGAAGATGAGCCGGGCGTTCGTTTCGAGGGCTTCGCGGGTTTCAAGAGCATCGAGGGCGAGCAGGTGGGCGTCGGCAAGGTCGGAGACGTGGATGTAGTCGCGGATGCAGGTTCCGTCCGGCGTGGGATAGTCGTCGCCATAGATGCGGATGGAGGCACGGCGGCCGAGGGCCACGTCGAGGACCAGGGGGATGAGATGGGATTCCGGCTGGTGGGCTTCGCCGCGGGTGACGCCGTCCGGTCCTTCGGGCGCTCCGGCGACATTGAAGTAGCGCAGGGAGGCGTAGCGCAGGCCGTGAATGCGATTGAACCAGTTGAGCATTTGCTCGACCATCAGCTTCGACTGGCCATAGACGTTGGTGGGCTGAAGGCGCGCGTCTTCCGTGATTGGAACGAACTCCGGCTCCCCGTAGACGGCCGCGGTGGAGGAGAAGACGAGGCGGCGAGGGCCGTGGGCCAGGATGGCCTCAAGCAGGGTGAGCGTGGAGGCGGTGTTGTTGCGGAAGAATATCTCCGGATGAACCATCGATTCGCCGGCTTCAATGAGAGCGGCAAAGTGGAGCACGCCGTCGAAGGGTTGTCCCTGGTTGCGGGCGGCGATGAAAAGGTTTTCAAGAGCGCCCCGATCGGCCAGTTCCCCCTCCACGAATTCCACTCCCGGCGGAAGCAAATCGCGCCGTCCGTGGCCCAGATTATCGAACACTACCGCGGTATGTCCCTTTGCGGCAAGCAGCCCGGCGACGGTACCACCTATATACCCGGCACCCCCGGTTATCAATATCTTCATAAAAAACTGTCCTTTCTTGCGCACTTTAGTTTAACTTGAGTCTATTACTATTGGGCTTGGTTGGGATGCGTTGAAATGCGCCCTGCCGATGAGACCGCCTTAAGACGGCTAGCCCTATACCGCGTGGCGTGGGATGTTCATGCGGGGCGGGATGCTTGCCTGGGCCGCTTTGGCGCAGGCTGGGCATCGAGTTTTCCCGGTGTTGCGGGTTTGCAGCGCTTTCAGGATTCGATGCCTTGGACATGAGTTCGGAGCTTGAGAATGCCCAGGGTTATTGCGGCGCACAACCGGTATCGCGCGGGTTGTGGCAGGGCGGGGCCTGGCGGTTCCAGCATCGGTCTTGCGCATCCCACGGCAGCGATCACGAGTTTCCCCCTTCCCCAGGTTGGTCTTCCGCTTTCTGGAGTGCTTATTGGGTCTGGAATGCATATTGGGCAACCTCAGTGGATGCAGGGCGCGAAACGAACCGCGGCGGAACCACGCCGAACCGAAAACGAGTGGCGTCGTCCTCCGATCAACAAGCTGCATCTAACCAGCCAACGAGGACGCAAACCGCGAGCTCGGGCAGGCCTGCGAATCGGCTTGGAGGACGACCCACAATTCACGGGAAGGAATCGAGAATTTCGCGTATATTCTCTTACAAGATTCCCCGAAGTGGCCGCTTACGAGTGCTTTGAAGCGCCGATTCCGCGTCGCTTGAACGAGCTAACACGAGGACTGATCCCATGCAGGTGAACTACTACCCAGTACGAAGCAGCTTTGGCTTACTCCCGGAACCGGAGGGCCGGTCCGGCTCGTTTATCACAAGTATGGTGATCAACGGGTTGATTCTTGCCGTGCTTCTCTACATTGGGGCGACGGCCAAGAAGGTTCTCGATGAGCACAAGTACGAAAACACGATCCTGATCGTGCCCGCCACNNACCAAGGCTCCAGAGGTTCAGTTGGAGATACCGCGGATCCATGTTCCGAAGCCGGAGCCGCGGCCGGAGGTGAAGCCGATCCAGATGGAAGCCAAGGTGGCGCTGCCAAGCATCAAGGTTGCCAAACCGAATGTGATTGAGGGCCGCCAGCCGAAGCCGGCTTTGACGGCTGCCATGCCGGCGCAGAACAGCAACGTCAAGCCCTCCACGGCTCCGGTGCATCTGGGACAGACATTCGGAGTGACTCCGAATCCCAACGCGACCGGGCCAGCCACAGTGGCGGCGATCGGGAACCCGTATGGCGGCATGCGGGGCCCGGCGGTAGCGCCGCATGGGGTAGTCGGCTCGACGGGCATCGGCAATGGACTCAAGTCCGGATCAAATTCCGGTGTGGTCGGCAAAGTGGCCTCGGCCGGGCTTCAGGGCGCTGCCGGGACAAGTCCAACGGGAGGATACGGGAACGCCAAGGTGGCCGCAGCGGTGATTCCGCAAGCTACGACTGTCGCGCCAGTGCGGCAGGTGAGCACTGTGCCGGCTTCTACCGATCTGGAGGTTCTTTCGAAACCGGCGGCGCTGTACACCAGTGAAGCCCGCCAAAAAAAGGTTCAGGGCGATGTCGTGCTTCGCGTCACGTTCACCGCATCAGGGCGTGTCGTGGTGCAGGGACTGGTGCATGGACTGGGTTATGGCCTCGATGAAGAAGCTCGCCGGGTAGCGCAACAGATTCGTTTTCGCCCCGCTACACGCAACGGACAAGCGGTGGACTTGACAACCAATATCACCATTTCGTTTCAATTGGCATAGCATCGATGATACACATGGAATCGGAGACCGTAATCAGCCTCTTGGCGGCGGCGCGGAATATGCGGCGCGTAGAAGCCATTGAAGAAATCACCCTAGGAGTTTGACATGATGTTTCGGAAGTTCTCCCTCACCTTCCTGATGATTTTCCTGGGTGTGGCTTGCGCGTACGCAAAGAAGGAACCAAAGTACGAGCAGGCGCACCAACTCACCCCCGAGCAGGCTGCACTGGTTGAAAGGGCCATAGGCCAGGAGAAACAGCTGATCAAGAACATTCAGCTGCGCACGCCTCTGGTGGAGTCCTACATCCAGGACACGCGACCCGACGTCAAGCTGCTTGAGGTGCCGGTCGACGACCAGTACATTCTGAGCCGCGTCGATTTCGGCAAAGGCTTCTTCGACAAGACCTACGAGCCGAGAGCAGCCGCCAAGCATGGCTTCTTCAAGGGCTCGCTTGCGGCCATGACCGGACTGAGCAAGGCGCTGGGGCTGGAGAAAGTCACCTACAATCCCAACGGCTTCATGCAGATGATGTTCCTGGATCCATCGGGCTTCGACTCGCAGCACTACGTCTTCAGCTATGTGCGGCGGGAGTTTCTGGGTTCGGTGAGGACCTGGGTCTTCGACGTTCACCCGAAATTGGCGAAAATGGGCATGTTCTACGGCCGCATCTGGATCGAGGATGAGGGTGGAAACGTGGTCCGCTTCAACGGCACCTACACCAGCCCCACCGACGAGGATTCGAACAATTACTACTTCCACTTCGATAGCTGGCGTATGAACGTGCAGCCCGGAATCTGNNCGGGATAGCGAGAATGTCAGCGTGAAGGTGGACGACGCGGTTGATAAGAGCGAGGACTCGCAGGATGTGGGCCCGCTGCAGGCCTCGCGGGCGTGGGTCAGTCAAGCTGAAAACAACGTCATTGATCGCCTGGTGGAAGCGGGCCTGGTGGCGCCCTTGAACCAGGGCGGTTTTGAGAATAAGACCCTGGATCAGATTGTCGTTAACCTGGTGGTTCCTAACAACCTGGCGTTTACCGANNCCATGGGCCACCATATCGACACCAGGTATGCATTCAACGACCGCCTGCTCTTCCCGGACGAGTCGACGTTCCAGCGCATCGACATGTACCACTCGGACCACGACAACGCAGAGGCCTCCAAGAGGGCCATGGAGTACCTGGAAAACTCCATGTACAAGGACAAATTAGGCAGCGCGGGGCTCTATTATGCCCAGTTGGTGGAACGGGAGAAGGCGCTGAAGGCTCTCAACAGCCCCAGGCTGGGGGATTCGCTGCTGCAGGCCGATGGCACCCCGTGGATGAACGACCTGGAGAAGATGGCGCCCAAGCTGAACTGGGACGACCTGACCCAGATCGCGGCCCTGCCGCTGGGCAGTTGGCTCAAGACCGACCCCTGGGACGACAAGGTGCATCAGATCAACGCCAAACGGTTTGCTCCGATGAACGCCCGCGACAAGATGCCGTTTGAGGTGACGCCGATCTTCTACAAGCTGCAGCGGTACGACGAAGCGAAGGTCGATTCACCGGCAACAACAGCGCCGGCGACAGGGGGCGATCAGCCTGTAGCGCAACCGCAAGCTGTGCCTCCACCTCAACCCCAATCTCAAACTTCGCCTACACAACAGTAGAGCGGAGTTCAGAACAGCCCTGGGAGGTCGAGCGCCGTCCGGCTCGACCTTTCGCTGGCGATTAGCTGGGAGCGGGAACGCAAGCATCCCGGCAGCGTATACGGGCTTCATACCTATACAAGAATTTGGTTGCAGGCCTGGCGAATTTCGCAACCCTCCGGACTGGATATACTTGATGCACATGAAACAAGCCGTAATGTTTTTCTTCCTATTGGGCTCGCTTACCGCCGGAACCTTGTCCACGCGCGCGCAGGTGGTTCCCGCAGCCAGGGGCGGACAGTTGTCCATCACTGTGGGCGGACTGGCCTCGGCATTTCAGCCCGACTATGAGGGCGGAGGCATTGCTTTAACCAGCCCCAATCGGCTTTATGGCATGGGTGGCTATGTCGACGTGAAGTTTACCCGCTGGTTTCAGGCGGAAGCCGAGGGCCGCTGGCTGAAGTTCAACCAGTTCGAAAACATCCAGGAGAACAATTACCTGCTTGGGCCGCGGGTTCCAATTCACAGGTTTTGGCGGGCCACTCCCTACGCCAAGGTGCTGTTCGGATTTTCGAACATGAGTTTTGAGTATAACGTCGCAACCGGTCGGTACACGACGATTGCCTATGGCGGCGGAGTCGATATGAAGCTGACCAGGAGGATCAGCTTGCGCGCATTCGACTTCGAATATGAGCAGTATCCGACGTGGTATAACCACCAGACGCTGAATCCCTATGGCGCGAGTGTGGGTGCGAGCTACAGGATCTTCTAGCAACTGTCTGATACATGCTCTTGCACCGCAAAATCGTCCCTCAGGGGCTGAAGCCCCGCGATTTATGCGGCCTTTTCGGCACGACTGAAGTCGTGCCCTTTCGCACACCTACGTCAAGTCCCTCAGGGGCTAAAGCCCCGCGATTTATGCGGCCTTTTCGGCACGACTGAAGTCGTGCCCTTTCGCACACCTACGTCAAGTCAAAGTTTTTCAGCAAAGCTACCAGGGACGCGCAGGGAATTCCGCGTGGCGGCGCTACCAGGGGCGCTCAGGGAATTCCGCGTGGCGGCAGGGATTCAAGATCCGTCAATTCAGGAGTCGTCGCGCTCCTGCTCCCATTGATCAACGGGGAAGCGGTCGAGGCGGTCTTCGTGATTCTCCCGCTCTTCCTGCTGGCGTCGTTTCTCCCGCTCTTCGCGCTCTTCGCTGCCGTCGCTCATAAAAAACATCCCTTAGGGGCTGAAGTCCGCATTATTTCTATTGGGTCTTTTTGCCGGGGATGAATCCCCGGCCGACCGCCCGAACGTGCTTTTCACCAAGCTTAAGGGCCACTCGCGATGAGTGGCCCTTTTTGCTTGAATCCACATTGCGCAACTATGCGGGTGAAGGAGAGCCCTCGGGATAGTTGGGACCGCCGCGGGTTTCAGGCTTGAGCACCTGCTGGATGCCGTCGCCGCCCTTGTCGGTAGGCGAAGCAAGCACGGAGCGCATCGGTGGCAGTTCCCTGCCTTCGATGAGCATCTTCACTTCCTCGGCGTCGATGGTCTCGCGCTCCAGCAATGCCGCTGCAATACGGTGCATAGCGTCGGCGTGCGATTCAACGATGGAGTGAGCCGCCTGATAAGCCTCGTCGATCAGGCGGCGGACCTCCAAGTCAATTTGGCGCGCTGTCTCTTCGCTGAAATCGCGATGCTGCGCAATCTCGCGGCCCAGGAAGATCTGCTCTTCCTTCTTGCCGAAAGTCAACGGACCGAGGCGGCTCATGCCGTACTCGCAGACCATGCGGCGGGCAAGGTCGGTTGCACTCTCAATATCGCTGCCTGCGCCGGTGGACATCTGGTTGAGGAAGATTTCCTCGGCCACGCGTCCGCCATAAGCAATGGCGAGGTTGGCTTCGAGATACTCGCGGGTGTAGTTGTGCCGGTCGCCGGGCAGGAAGATGGTGACGCC
>PMWR01000162.1 GCA_003166055.1 Acidobacteriaceae bacterium | reverse complement strand
AATCGTGCTTCTTCCCCGCTCCCTGCTGCCCAGCCATTTACAATAGCGTCTATGCCTCAGGGGTAAAAGCAATTGTCCCCTGCCGCGTCCTTAATTATGACTCTGAATCTATTTCGCACTCCCGCGGTTTTGGCCATTGGCGCCATGCTGCTCGCAAGCTCCACACTGGCGCAGAACCGCCCCGCCGCGCCGCAGAGCCCATACGGCGGCGTTACCGTCGAGGACATCATTGCCCGCGTCAACGATCAGATCATTACCCAGTCTGACTACGACCGCGCAATGAAGGAGATGGACGACGAGGCGCGCCAGAAAGGCGCCACGCTGCAGCAGATTTCCGCCGGCCACAAAGACCTGCTGCGTAGCCTCATCGATCAGCAGCTTTGGCTTTCCAAAGGCAAGGAACTGAGCATCAACGGCGAAACAGAGCTGATTCAGAAGCTCAACGAGATTCGCAAGCAATACAACCTTGAAACCCTTGAAGACCTTGAAAAGGCCGCCAAGGAACAAGGTGTCTCGTTTGAAGACTTCAAGGCCAACATTCGCAACAGCATCATCACCCAGCAGGTGATGCGCGACGAAGTTGGCAAGCGCATTCAGTTCACCCCCGGTGAAGTGCAGCGCTACTTCGAGGAGCATAAGGAAGACTACAGCCAGCCGGAGAGCGTGCGCCTCAGCGAGATTCTGATCGCCGTCCCCGCACCGGCAGACGGCTCCGCGCCCGACGACGCAGCGCTGGCCGCAGCCAAGGCCAAGGCCGACGACATTGAAGCCAAGCTCCACCAGGGCGGCGACTTCGCCCAACTCGCCAAGTCCTTCAGTGAAGCCTCAACCGCTGCCGAAGGCGGCGATCTGGGCCAGTACCGGCGCGGCGCGCTCGCCAAGGTGCTTGAAGATAAAACCTTTGCGCTCAACACCGGCCAGTACACCGACCCCATTCGCACCAAACAGGGCTACATCATTCTCAAGGTTGTGCAACACATTCAGGGCGGCCCTCCCGACTTCAAGACAGTGGAGCCGGAAGTGGAGCAGAACTACTATATGGGCAAGATGGAGCCGGCCATCCGCGACTACCTGACCACCATGCGCGAGCAGGCCTACATCGACATCAAGCCTGGCTACGTCGACACCGGCGCCAGCCCCAACAAGTCGGTCTACCCCATCTCCTACGCTGCATATACGCCGCCCGCGCCCAAGAAAAAGAAGAAGGTCGAGCGCACCCGCTATCGGGAAACTACGCATACGTTCCGCCAGAAGGGTCCGCAAGTCGTGGCCGCTGCCGACACCACCAAGACTGCTCCCGCGACCAGGAAGAACGCCAGCCTGAACAAGTCAGAGAAGCCCGGCAAGAAGGAAAAAATCCGCTTCGGCCAGGCTCCGACCAAGACACTGCCCAATGCGCCCAACGCGACCACCGAAGACGCCGGCGCAGTGCAGCAGCCGGCTGCTGCGACGCCGGAGCCGGTCAATCCGCTCGAAACAAAAGAAAGACCGACCCAGAAGACCCGCTACACCGATCGCGCCAGGGTAGCCAAGCACAAATCCACGACCGGCGGACTCAAGGTTGATCCTCAGGCTCCCGCGCCGCCAGACGCCGCAGAAGTTGCCGATCGCCAAACCCAGGCCGCCCCGCTCGGCCTTGGCTCCAATACGACGAAGAAAAAGAAAACCAAAGCAACGGCTACCACCGGGGAAAAGACGCGCCTGGCCGACAAAAATAAGAAGCCGGCTGAAACTACACCGGATTCAAGCGCGACGCCTTCAGCACCCACTCCGCAAGCTGCGCCTCCCGCAGCTCCGGTTTCACCCCCCGCTACGCAACCGCAGCACTAAGCCGTACCGAAATTCATCCTGCCGGGCCTGGGATTCACTCCCAGGCCCGGCGTGTTTTTTGAGTTGTCGAACCGGAATTGCTTGTAAGAATCGAAAAGCGTGCCTACNNTTCGGCCGCTTCGCAGAGCCTTCTGCCAATCGCTCTTCCACGAAACCCCTCCTTCACAACCAGCCCGCCAATCAACGCAAACGGCGCTGTCTGCAGGCGTCTCTCCACCGATACTTCAATCCAACCCACAACTTCGTCGCCCAGGCAGGCAACATACGCGCCCTGACTCATCGTGTCCGAGGCAATTCGCTCAATCCATTCCAGAATCGCCTCCCTTGGTCGTTCGTAACCAAGCTGTTCCGTCAGCAGAAACACATCCGCGGCATCGCGTGCCTCGATGGGCCGCACCACAAGCTCCATTCCGTTGTCAGAAGAATCCATACTCGTTCGCCGCTCCCATTTTCGCATCGCGATCACGCCCCTTTGGTAGCCCCCACTCGCTTGCTGTATTCTTTCCCGCAGAATGAAAGACATCTACATCGCGGACCTGGCCAACTTTGACGAAGGCCAAAAATTCGATTCCTTCTTCCTCGTCCTATCCAAACAGCAGCGCACCACCAAGACCAACAAGCCCTATCTGAACCTCATCCTCGGCGACAAGACCGGCCAGCTCGAAGGCCGCGTCTGGGATCCCCTCGACCCGCGCATCGCCAAGGACTTCGACAAGGGCGACATCGTCAAAGCCCGCGGCAGCGCCTCCCGCTTCGACGACCGCCTGCAGATGAAGGTCGATCAGCTCCGTCTCGCCCAGCCCGGCGAAGTCGACAAGTCCGACCTGCTGCCCTCCACCGCCTATGACGTGGCCGCGCTCTGGGCCCAGTTGCTCGGATTTGTCGAGAGCCTCACCAATCCCGATCTCAAGCGCCTGCTCTCCGCCATGCTCGACGATCCGGCTCTTGCCCAGGCCTATCGCGAAGCTCCCGCTGCCAAGCAACTTCACCACGCCTGGCTCGGCGGCCTGCTGGAGCACGTCATCAGCCTCTGCACCCTCGCCGACCGCGTCGTCCCCCACTACCCGCTCCTCGACCGCGACCTCGTTCTCACCGGCGTCATCCTTCACGACATCGGCAAGGTCCGCGAATTGAGCTGGGAGATCGGCTTCGAGTACACCATTGAAGGAACGCTGCTCGGCCACATCCAGATGGGCGCCGCGCTNNAAGCTGCCCATGATCCCCGAAGCGCTTGTCTTGAATTTCCTCGACGACCTCGATGCCAAAATGCAGGCCGTCACCGGTGAATTCGAGAAGTCCCTCCGCGAAGGCAAAGGCCCCGACGAGCTAACCGGCAAAGTCTGGGCCCTCGACCAGCGCCAGCTCTTAAACACCAAACGCTGGCTGGGGGAAGACAAGCTTTAGCGTTGGCATCGCGCCGTTTTGAAAGGGCACGATTTTAATCGTGCCATCAACGCCCCGAAAAGCGTGTCGGCTTCAGCCGCTGAGGGATGTTCCTCAACAGCCAGGTGGGCGACGAGAATGCGGGAATCAGGGATTGAATGTAGTCTTTTTCGAACTGGAGCAGTGTACAAGTATATTGTCTGAAATTAGCATGCAAACGTGTCATTGGGGTGGGAATTTTGGTCTATTCGATCAGACAAACGTGTACCTTGCTAACCCTCTCGGTGATTCTAGGGGCTGCGCTTCAATCGGTTGCTGAAGAACCTCAAACGCGGAAGACATGGAGATTCCACGGGCAAGAGGGAGAGGTTGAAATCGAGCTGACGCGTTTTGTAAATAGGGACGGAACAACGCCGACTTCACTGCATATCTATTCTCCAAACGGAATGCCGCGATCCGTAACCGAGGAGGCGGGGTTTCTTGCTACGGTCCTGAATGATCTTCCCAGCACGGGTATAAGCGTCCAATCACTGGACTGGATCTCTTTTCGGTCCAACGAACCTGAGGCAGTAAGCAAGGTGGCGACGTGTGCCGCAGCATCGAAGCTATGGAGAGAATCGCTCACGACCAAGAACGCCTCCGTTCTCTACCCGCTCGTGACCTCGTGCCTCATTACCAGCGGAGCATATGACGAATGGGATCGCGTATTCAGGGGATATGGCCTCACTCTAAAAGCGGTCGGCGTGGAGAATGTCATTATGGAATCGTTCTCCCGGTTGCACGCAACTTATCCTGCAGGCGCAAGATGCAAGACTCTTCGTGTCCCGGCAGATGCCCTCGTGCAGATGAATGTTGTCCGCATCGCTCACTGACGGACTGGAAAAGGCCAGCAGGCCTCGACCGACCGCATGTTGGCGGCTTGAATAAGTCAATTGCCCTCCCCGGTGCTATCTTTTCCTATGCGTCTCCCCACCGCACTCTTGATTGCCCTCAGCACGCTCCCCATCGGCGTGCTCGCGCAACCAGCGAATCCCCAGCTCAAGCCTCTCTATGATGCGCATCGTTGGTTTGAGCTGCGCAATGCCGTGGCCCGCACCGGGGCCCCGGTCTTCTACCAGATAGCCGTCGAGTCCGCCTTCAATCAGCCGCTCGCCGAGCGCGACTTGAACGCACTCATCTCATTAAAACCAGACCCCGCCACCATGACCGAAGCACGGGAAATCCTCGTCGCCTCCTACTACCGCGCGGGACGATACAACGAAGCCTTCGCCCAGGCCAAAGCCATCCTCTCAAAAAAGCCCGACGCCGAGGACATCCGCAACATTCTTCCCACCCTCAAGGTCCTCTCTTCGTTTCAAGACCAGACCGTCGTTTCCGCCGATCCCGCCACAATCCCCGTTGAAATTCAGGACCAGAACCTGGTCCTGCCCCTCACTGTCAACGGAATCCAGGCGCACTACATCTTCGACAACGGCTTCAGCCTCTCCGCTCTCAGCGAGTCGGAAGCCGTGCGTCTCGGCCTCAAGATCCACAACGTGAAAACCAGCATCGATACCATGACCGGCGCGCAGGTCAGCATCCGCATCGCCGTCGCCAATGACCTTGAAGTCGCAGGCGTCCACCTGAGTAACGTCGCATTCTACGTTCTCCCGCCACATCAGCCTCCGCTGAACCAACTCGCCGTGGGCCGCCAGGGCATCCTAGGGTTGCCCGTGATCCTCGCCCTCCGGCATTTTCAATGGAGTCCGGCAGACCGCACCTTCACCGTCCTCCCACCCCAAACCGAACCGCGCAATCTGGCCCCCAACCTGGCCTTCGAAAGCACATCCATCTTCGTCCGGGTGGGTTTTCGCGGCAAACCTCTCGAATTCAGCCTCGACACCGGCGCACAGAGGACCGAGCTCTATCCCGCCTTCGCTCGAGATTTTCCAGAAATCAAGGCCAATGGATCTCCGGAGTCGCGCAAGCTCACCGGCGTAGGCGGCTCCGCAAGGATCGACTCCGTCGTTGTTCCCGCCCTCAACTTGATTGTTGGCGGCAGTGAAGTTCAGCTCAAGCCGGCCCACATCCTGCTCAAGGACAACAACGCAAACAGCAACTGGTTTGCCGGCAACCTCGGAATGGATCTCTTGAACCAGGCCCACACCGTCGAAATCGACTTCGACTCGATGGCAATTCAACTCCATTAGGGCCTGTTCACGGCCTGAATCATCCCCAAACATGCAACGGATCGCATTCCCATTCGTAGCGCATAGCGTATATACATATCGTATTTACGTTCCATATGCTGCCTCCCAGAATCGCCGCCGGGAATTAACCCCAAAAAACTTCCCGCCATTTTGCCGATAATTTCCCGCTCTTGGCGCACAATGAAACTAGCAGATCTTTTGAGCCGGCGGTTGCCGCAAGATCATCTTGCAATGCGAGCATTATCTTGTAATGTGATACGAAATATTCATAATTCTCCCGCAACCCTTTTGTTTTCTTGTGTATATGAATAACTCCTTTGTTATGTCATGCATAGCCGTAATCGCTTGAAAACAAAGGGTTATTTTTTAGGGGTGGGGGGGGTACCCCGCGCAAGTGGTACGGGCCGGGGACATAAGCTGACAGCCGCCAACGTGAGCGGTTCCAGGATTGCAATATCCCCGCCGCCAAATATATCCCAAGTCCGGCCGGACCCCAGGGACCGGGTCCTTGGCGACAAGTCTCCGTCGCCTGGGTGGAACAAGGGGGTGACCCGGCACAAATGTTGAACAGGGTACATCAACCCTGGAACTGCTCTAGGGGTCGGATGGCGTTGCGAAAGAAAGCTGGTTATAAGCCTGAGCCAGGCTACGCCGCGGGCTTGCGCAGCGTTTCGACGACTGCCCTGATCGCCGCCATCACTCCCACCAGTTGCCGGACCGGTTTGTCGACGGCTACCCCGACAATTGCCCCCGCACGTTCCAGAGCGTCTAGAATGCCCGTGAGCATGGTATCGATCCGCGCCGTCTGGCGCTGTACCCGGTCCAGGATCTCGGCGGTCGAAACCTCCATCTCGGCAGTGCGCACGCGCAGCCCATGGACCATCACCGCCACGTCGGTTGTGGTCATTTCAATCTTGGGAGCCACGCGTGTGACGAAATCCTGCGAGGTTCGGAGCAGAGGCACCACCGCGGAACGAAGATCCGCTATTTCCGTCTGGACTGCACTCGCTACCTTTTTGAGGCTGAAGAAAATCGCCAGCAGGACAACTGCCTGCATCACCACGGCCAGCCCGGCGATGGCAACAATGAAGAGCTGGATGGTTTGGTCGGTCTGTGACATCGGAATGATCTCGCGCAGAACAATTGCAGTCCTGCAACAACTTTCTTGAGCGCGCTACTCCAAGGCATGAAGAATCCGGCCCGGAGCCTGCGGGTGAGGCGCACTCTAACCCTCACGCAGCTAGCCCCGGAGCGGATGATAAACCGGAATGAAGCCGGCCTGCACAAATTCCAGGTATAGACCGCCCCTTAGCGATCCAACGGATTGACCGTGCCGGTGGTCGACTTGTAGGCCTGCCGGCCCGCGTCAACGGAAGCCGAAACCCGGGTAGCCTGGTCTGCTACGAGGCTCTTGCCGCGCTCCACAAACTCTTCCCACTGCACGCGTCCGCGGTCGACGGCTTCACGGCCGCGCTCCACATATTCGCTGACCTGTTCCTTGCTCTTGTCAACCAGCGCACTGACCTGCTCTTTGCTCTTGTCAACAAAGGCGCTGACTTCCTTGGCGGCCTGCTCAGTGCGATTGCGGAGGTAATCGGAGCCCTCGCGGGCGCCGGTGATCAAATCTTCACGGGTCTCGCGGCCGCTCTTGGGGGCGTAAAGAATGCCCACAACTGCGCCCACGCCCAACCCAGCCAAAAACCATGCCAAACCGTATGACCTGTTTTCTTCTGTCATGATAGAAAATCTCCTTTCGCTCAGCCGGGAAACTGCCTGAGCGTACCAAAATTACACGGTGTCCCGCAACGACCGCCGCTTGTTGGGACGAAACCTGTGATCGGCGCGCGCCCCGAAGCTCCAGCGTCGATTGGCGACAATCCTATCGGTTAGGATGCCAACGCACAGACGGAGTTGCAACAACGTCATTCTGAGTCGAGCATATCCTACACCCTCACGCAAAATACGGTCATAACGGCTCTTTACCATTTCTATTCAGGCCACAAGGTGATAACCCGGATTTGAAGGTACGAACCAACGAGCGCCGTCTTCAGACTACCGCGTGGGCCACTCTTCAACAACAATGCCCAGGTCGTTGAGCCGCTGGATGATGGCTTCCAAGTTGCGGCGCACTTTGGGGCGGTCCTTGCGGCTCGCCAGGGGTGACTCGGCAACAGCGATCACGCGGCCATAGCGCCAGGCGCCCGGCGGCAGTGCGATCAGCGCTTCGGCCAGGTCGCGGGGACGCAATTGAATCTCCTGACGGCGGGCAGCTTCAGGGCGCAGCATGGTTCCCTGACCCAGGGAGCTGGGATTCGCATCGGCCATGGTCACGCGCAGATCGAGCGAGTCGGCGTCGACCGAGAGAAACGGATTTACCCACGCGCCCGGCTCGTGCACATCCACATAGAGGCTCTTTGTGGGCAGCGGGATATGGGAAAGAGCGTCACGCTGCTTGTCAACCTCAGTGGCTGCGGCCTGAGCCTTATGCTCAGCCGTCACGGCTCCCTGGGCGACGTTGGCCACNNGCCTGCTCTTCCTTGTGGCAGGCCACAAGAGCCACCGGCAGCAGCAGGGTCAGGCCCAGGATTCCCTTGATTTGCGAGCGCGAAATCACTCCTTAAGAATAGCAGCAGGCCCTGATTTCAAAGGAATCCGGGTGCTTCCAGCCCTACAGCGAAACCAGAGTGACAGTATCCCGGAGCCACAACACTCAAGTCGACGCGACCAGCAAGGAGCGGCGACCCTGCACAAAACTCAACAGGGCACACCAACTCGGGTTTCGCTTTAATCGACAGCTGACTTCTTTCCCCAGTCGAATCTCCTGCCGAGAATGCCTTTCACGATCAGGTGGTCCGTTGCCGCCGTCGGGCCCAAGCCGACGCCGATGTTGATCTCCCATTTGGGCGAGACGTTCAGGTCGGTCACCGCGAAAATCTGCTGCTGTTGCTGGCGCAATGGGTCGGGAGAATCCAGACGGCCGTAATCCGCATAGTATTCAAAGCCGCCGCTGATCTTGGGCGTAAAGTCAAAACTCACCTTCACGCCGGGCGAGAATCCCAGTCCCTGGTTCACGTCTGGGCCATGCAGGGTTCGTTCGAGGGCTGGATTGAAGGCAAAATACCAGCGCCCCATCGTCTTATCGACAATGGGCCGAATCTCCCATGTCCACGTATCCGGCGAATAGACAGCCCGCTGATAGCCAATCTCGGTCGAAAGGCTCAGCCCCACGGGAAGATGCCATTTATCCGGCGCACGCACCCGCGGACGGATGTGGTCCCCCACCCACTGAACGCCGTGCCCGTCCTGCTCGCTGGTGAAGACGTAGAAGCCGACTTCCGCCCAGTCGTTGATCCCCTGGGTCAGTTCGAGCGTCTCGTGCTCCTGGTGATAGGTCGGATACACACCATCGATCACCTGGCGCTGGCCCGACACGGTGTAATTGGAGTGCAGCTCGACCATCAGGTTCTTCGGTGGAACCGTATCCGCGCCATAAACCTGAATCTCGTAGTTGCCCTGTGCCGTGACAATCCGTGGAACAAAACCAAAGCAAGCGACTGCAACCAGAAGGCCGAGCCGGTGGGGGATTCCGTGAGTTTTTCTGAAATGCCTATGCATAGCGAAACACCATCATGAAGCCTCGGTCCATGTGATCCTGCTGATGACAATGAAAGAGCGTCCTGCCTGGATTGTTGGCGACAAACTCAACCTCTGCCGTGCTTTTCGCGGGAACAAGAACAACATCCTTGCGCAATCCCCGCAATCCATCCGCGCCTTCGATCGTACGTACTTCGAACGTGTGCCTGTGCAGGTGCATGGGATGGTCGTCCATGCTCTGATTCTTCATCACCAGGCGATAGCGCTGGCCCGCGTTCAAAACCGGCTCGTCCGTATGCGGATACGACTTGCCGTTGATCTGCCAAAGCTCTTCATTGCCATGGCCTTGAAACTTTGAATCGAAAACCAATTCAATTCGAGCGAATGCTTCTTCGGCCGGTTTTGCCTCCACGGGTGCGGCAAACTGGCGGTAATTCCAGACCAGGCTCTCGGGTTGCGTCCATAGGGGTTTTCCGCCCGCGCCCGCGTATTCGATCAAGATGCCCATGCCGGCTGCCTGCACGTGCTTTCTCACCTCGCCCAGCACCCAGACACCAGGATTGCTCATATCCACAATCGCCGAGACGCGTTCCGCGGGCGCGAGGCGGAGCATCGCGGCGGTCCGCGGCTGCGCCACCGCGTTCCCGTCCAGCGCCACAACCTGAAAGCTGTGACCTGAAAGCGCGATCCAGTGCACCTCGGTCGGGCTCGAATTCAGAATATGCAGCAGCACGCGGTCGCCCTGTTTCACCCTCACCGGCTCACCAAACCCAAGCATCTTGCCGTTGATCGTCGAAACGTCGTAGACGGGATTCATGAAGCCGTCATCGCCGCCTTCAAAATGCCCGCCCCAGTCATGCAGAGCCAGAAAGACCTCGCGGTCATAGGCCCCTGGGTTATCGCGCCCCTCAATCAGGACGAAACCGTGCTGGCCGCCATACTGCGCTTTCGTCAAATTTTTCCCTGCGAAGGTGTGGGTGTGAAACCAGCGAAATCCTGGAGGGTCGGGCTTGAGGGTGTAGCGGGCCGATGCTCCCGGAGCAATCATCGGGGTCCCTTCCTCCATCGCGCCGTCAATCTCCGACGGAAGAAAAAGCCCGTGCCAATGAACGACTTCCGGATCGCCGCTGCGATTATGAATCTCAATGGTCTGTTCCTGCCCCTGGCGCATGCGCACAAGAGGTCCGGGAACCTGGCCGTTATACGCAACTGTCCGAATATGGTGCTTTGGCGACGCCTCAACCGTGTACGGGGCAATCTCCAGCAAAACATCCGCCGCCGTTGCAGCACCGACCCTGCCCGGCAGCAGCACAGAGCCCGCTGCGAGACCCGAAAGCTGCCCAAAGCGCCTGCGTGTGATTTTCAACACAGATTCCTGATTTCGATTGCCGCAAGCTGCTTCCATACCGGCGGAGACGGATTAAACGGCTGAAAAGCCGCGAACTTCGATGCGCTCAATTGAGGAAAGCGAGAGATCTTTCGATTGAATCTTAAACCGAAGTGAGCGAGTTCAGCTAAACTGGCGGTTGATCGAGCGAGACCGCCTGGCAGTGGGCTGGATGACGATCCCTCTCTCCCAGGGAGGATTTGCGTGACCAGGCAAGGCAAAGATAGCTCGGCGGCACAACGAGACCAAAATGAGATGCGGGATGCATACTTCGCGATGCGTCTCTCGCTGATTTTTGGTTTCGTCATGCTGCTAGGCAAAACAACCGCCTGGTTCATGACGCATTCCGCGGCCATCTTTTCCGACGCCGCTGAATCGGTGATTCATGTCATCGCGGTGGGCTTTGCAAGCTTCAGTCTTCGTCTCAGCGCCAGACCGGCCTCCGGCCATTTCCTCTATGGCTACGAGCGAATCACGTTCTTTTCCGCGGGGTTTGAAGGCGCGCTCATCGTGGTGGCGGCTATCGCCATCATTTTTGAGTCGATTCGCGAGTGGATCGCCGGCCTGCAATTGGAGCACCTTGGCTCCGGGTTTGTGATGATTCTTATGGCCGGCATCCTGAACGCAGGCCTCGGCTACTACCTCGTCCGCACCGGCCGCCGCACAAATTCCCTCATTCTCGAAGCAAACGGCAAGCACGTTCTAACCGACAGTTGGACCAGCTTTGGCGTTGTGGCCGGACTCGGGCTGGTGCTCCTGACCCACTGGAAGCCGTTCGATCCGCTGGTGGCCATCATCGTAGCAATCAATATTCTCTGGTCGGGCGGGGGCCTGGTCTGGCGATCCGCCGTTGGGCTGCTCGACTACTCCGATCCCCAGGCCGGCCGCAAGATCCGCGAGCGCCTCGATGCAATCTGCTCCGAGTTGAACATCGAGTACCACGGCGTGCGCTTCAGAACCACCGGCTACCGCCAGATTATTGAAGTGCATCTGCTGTTTCCGCGCCTGACATCGGTCAGTGAAGCCCACGGGCTCGCAACCATTCTCGAGGAACGGTTGCCCGCTGAACTCGGAATGCCGGCCGAAGTCATCACCCACCTTGAAGCACTAGAGGATCACGCCGACGTCCACCATCACCAGCACTATACCGGCAAACCGGAGTAACTCCAAAAAACCTCAGCAGGGGTCGGCAGCGCCTTATTTGTGCTTCCAATGGCGGCCATCGGTGCTCGTCCAGACCTCACCGGTTTCGGTAGTAAGCTCAAAGACCGCGGGATGAACATTGGCTGCTTCCTGGTCCACAATCTGCGCATTAAGGTTCGTTGATTCAGTCTGAATCGACGAGTTCTCAGCCTGCACGGTAACAGTTTGCGTGGCCGCGCCAATGTCGAGCGCAATGTTCCTGACCACCGCCTGAGAATCGGCCATTTCAATTCCGGTGAGTGTCTGCGTGCTGAAGCCCGGCGATCGCGCCGTGACCGTATACACGCCCGGTTTGAGATTCCCAAACCCATAGCGTCCGGCGCCATCGGTCTCAGCGGTGATCGACTGCGCAGTTACGGCGTTCGCGGCAACGACGGTGGCGTTGGGTATCACCGCGCCGGTCCGGTCCGTCACAACTCCAGTCAGCGATGGGTTGCCCGTTGCAGCCTGTGCCTGCGGGACATTCTGAATTGAATATTGGGGAGCCGCCGGAACCCTTGAGATTTGCATTTTTGTGGCAGTTGGAGCCTCCATCGTCCCATAGGATGCGTTAGGCGCAAAGTTCACCTTGACCGCGTGCCCCGTCCACCGCGGCGAGATCGACTTCCAGCGCTTACCCGCATCTTGACTGGCAAAGAGCGTGCCGCCAGAATCAATTGCCAGGATAAGACGCGCATTGGAGATGGTCGAGACCGTCGGCAAATGACTCGGCAAATGGAATTGCATCTGTTGAGGGAATTGTTGCTTCAGATGAGAATCGCTGACAATATCCTGCACACTCAAAGTTGCCATCTCGCCCGACTGGGCCGATGGCCGAATCGCAATAGGGCCGCCGCTGGATAATTGCACGGGCCCGCTCCGGAGCAGCGGACTTGTGGCGGCCGGAGGAGCCGCAGCCGGCGTGGTGAATATAGCCGATGCACTTGCGTTGACCTCTGGCCGAAGCGGCACGGTATTTTTCTTTGCCGTCACGCCAGCCACATGATTGAAATCCGCGCCCTGCCCGGCTCCGATGCCCCCCGCATACCCTGCAGGCGCGTTTCCCTGGACTCGGCCACCGGCCGTAAATTTACCGATCGCTCCGTTCCGTGATCCCGGCGCTGGCGTCATCTGTAGCTGGCTCAACTCGGAAACCTGGCGACCACTGAGCGGAAGCGTCTGAACGGTGGTGCCATGCACTGCATACGAAGAACTCGAAGACTTCCGCTCCTCAGGCACAACGGTGGCAGCCTTGCCACTGGGTCTCTGATTAACTTGCCGTGCAGTATCCTTTGGAGGCAACGGCTGCTGGCCAACCTTCGATTCCACGTGCGTCGACGGGTTTGAAGCGATGGATGTTGATGCGACCTTGCTGCCCCGAAGCAAGAGATGATGCGTGTAAAGCGCCGCGAGCACCAGGCACGCAAACACCGCTGCAGCCCGCCACGCCAAAGCCCACCCGAAGAACCACGGCTTGCGCATGGGTCGCGCAGGCGGAACGAGTTCCAGCGTTGGCTGATCTTCGAGTGCAGCCTCCTGCGCAAGGTAGACGACACTTCGGCAGTCCGCGCATTGGGCCAGATGCGCGAGGGTCTCCTGGCGCTCATGCGCCGGGAG
>PMWR01000453.1 GCA_003166055.1 Acidobacteriaceae bacterium | reverse complement strand
AGGTCGTCTTCGAGCGAGAGATAAAAACGCGACTCGCCGGGATCGCCCTGGCGGCCGGCGCGCCCGCGCAACTGGTTGTCGATGCGGCGCGACTCGTGGCGTTCGGTGCCGAGGATGAAGAGTCCGCCGACGTCGATGACCTGCTCGTGATCCTCTGCCGCGGCGCCGGCGTGCCCCTTGAAGGTCTCAGCCCACTCCGGCTCGGAGACTTCAAACTCCTGGCCCTGGTAGTAGAAGCGCAGGAATCCCGCCGGCGCCATGGGATTGATCGCACCTTCGTTGGCGCTGATGGCGCGCGCCTTGCTCTTCTTCACCATTTCCTGGCGGGCCATGAATTCGGGATTGCCGCCCAGAAGAATATCGGTGCCGCGGCCGGCCATGTTGGTGGAGATGGTTACCATGCCCAGCCGTCCAGCCTGTGCCACAATCTCCGCCTCGCGCTCGTGGAACTTGGCGTTGAGCACCACGTGACGCACTCCCTTGCGCTGCAGGATGGCGGAGAGGCGCTCGGATTTTTCAATGGAAGTGGTGCCAACCAGCACCGGCTGTTTCTTCTCGTGGAGCAGGGCGATGTCGTCGGCGACCGCTTTGTATTTTTCCTTTTCCGTGCGGTAAACCACGTCGGGGTTTTCAAGCCGCCGCATGGGTTTGTTGGTGGGGATGACGACGATTTCAAGCTTGTAGATCTTTTCGAACTCGGCCGCTTCGGTTTCGGCGGTGCCGGTCATGCCACTCAGCTTTTTGTAGAGGCGGAAGTAGTTTTGGAAGGTAATGGTGGCAAGCGTTTGATCCTCCTTGCGGATGGTCACGCCCTCCTTGGCCTCGATGGACTGGTGGAGGCCGTCAGACCAGCGCCGGCCCGGCATCAGGCGTCCGGTGAAGGTATCGACGATGATGACCTCGCCGTCCTTGACCACGTAATCGACATCACGCTTGTAGAGCGCGTGGGCCTTGATGGCCGTCTCGACGTAATGCTTCAGATCCCAGTTTTCGGCGTCGGCGATGTTGTCGATGCCGAGCAATTTTTCGATGGTGATCCAGCCTTCGTCCGTCACGCCGATTGTGCGCTGTTTTTCGTCGACAATGTAGTCGCCGGTGAGGAACTTTTGCCCCTCTGCGAGTTGCAACCCGAGCTCTTCCTGACGTTTGTGGTCGGTTGCTTCAATCTCTTCGCCCAGTGCCAGTTGCGGCATGATTTTGCGTGCGCGGGCATACTTGTCGGTGGTCTGGTCGGTGGGGCCGGAGATGATCAGCGGGGTGCGCGCTTCGTCAATGAGGATGGAGTCGACTTCGTCCACGATGGCGTAGTAGTGGCCACGCTGGACGCAGTCCTTTAACTCAAATTTCATGTTGTCGCGCAGGTANNCCGATCAACTGCACGTCGAAGTGACGCATCTGCACCGCGCGCCAACCGGCTTCGCGAACGACAGCAAAGGCCTCCGGCAGGATCTCGTCGAGAGCTTCGCGCTCCGCGGTTTTCAGCGCTTCTTCCTCCGTAATGCCTTCGAGGCGGGCGGCAATTCTCGCGCGGAATTCTACCGTTTTGGCACGCAACTGCTCGTCGGAAAGCTGCTTGATCTCCGGCTCCATGTCGCTGATGGTCGCGACCACGGGCCAGAGCCTCTTGATAATGCGTTCGTTCGAAGTGCCAAATATCTTTGTTAGTACCTTATCGATCAAGACACAAATCTCCGTATACAAGTGTAAATGGCGAAGGTTAATTCACGGGCTCTGCGAACTCCTCCACTACCGCTTTGAGCCGGTTTACGCTATGCGCGCCGCCCAAGAGAATCTTACGGTTCGGTCGTCTCGTGAAGGGTCTTGGGGAATGGCCAGAGACTGAAGGGCTTTCTCTTTCCATCGCTTTCGGGAAGACCGCAGGCCTTGCGGGCCATCCTGCGGATGACGATCCACAGTGGCGAGCTTTTCTGCGCGCGCTGCGAGCCGATGTCCTCAATCTGGCGGGCAATGGCAGGGTCGTTGGGAATCTTCCACTGGGCCGGCCGGGTCAGCGCCTTGGTAAGCTCCTTTTCATCGAACCCCAGGCCTTGCTTGCCAAAGCGATTGAGAACGATCTGCAGCCTGCGGCCACGGCTTGAAAAGAACTGGGAGATCAGGCGGTTGGAGTTGCGTAGTTCGGAGACGCCGAACTGGGTGACCAGGTAGATGGTGGCGGAGGCGTCAAACAGGGTCGAATCCTTCAAATCGAGCCTGGAGCCGGCATCGACCACCACGTAGTCGAAGCTCTGCCGCGCAACGGCCATCAGCTTGTCGATCGCTTCAATCGAGGGCATGGTCTGGGGAAATTCGCTGGGGGCTGCAAGAACCGACAAGCCGGAGCTGTGGGATGCAAGCAGGGAGGTGAGAAAATTTCCGTCGAGCCGCGTGGTGTTGCGAAAAGCGTTGTCCGTCGAGTATTCAGCGATGATGCCGAGGTTGAGCGCGGCATCTCCGAGTGGAAGGCCCATGTCGATGAGCAGGACTTTCTTCCCGGATTCCCGGGCCAACGCAACACCAAACCGCGAGGCGAGGGTGGTAACGCCACATCCGCCCTTGGTGCCGAGAAACACGGCCAGGCGGCCGGCGCGCTTTTTGACCGGACGCTCGCCCGGAACGTTGACGGAGAAGCGGGCCAGGGCGTCGGCCACTTCGGTGGCGGCCAGTGGCAGGGCGAAGAATTCGCGGGCACCCGCGCGCATCGCCCGAACCACCAGCGTCCGATCGGCCGTGGCCGAATAGACCATGACGGTCGCCGCGCTCTCGCTGCACAAGCTCTCCACCACGTTGAGGGCGTATTCCGGGTCGCTGTCGAGGTCGACGAGGACGATGTTGTGATGCTGCTGGAGCATCTGGGGCAGGTCGTCGAGGTCAGGAGGGTAGGATGTGAACTCCCGAACCAGCACCCCCGGGAATCCAGACAGGGCTGCGGCTACCTCTTTACGGCGATATTCATCCGGGCCAATCAGCGCGATGGACAAGATGCCGGCGCCAGTGGCGCCAGAAACCTGGGTAGACCCCGACATAGCGCTTTGCAACTCCCCGTTGCCTGCCACAGTCTCTAGTCTAACCTGAGTCCGCATTCTCGTCAGCGCCCGGCCAGAAAGGAATGGTACTTAGGGCACGTATGCATCCCGCAGTGGGCCTGGCCTATCGGGATGCGGAAGATTGGTCGACGGCCGCGAAGGTGAGGTCGTTTGCGGCCGAGGCGTGCTGCTCGCGCCAGGCTTCAAAGAGGCGGCCGTAGCTCAGGGTGATGTAGTCGGTGGGTTGGACGGCCAGACGGGCGGCGGCGCGGTCAATCCAATCGGCGGGGCCTTCAAGCTCGGCGTAGTTGCCGATGGGAGTCTCGTCGACGACACAGTGGCCCTCGCCCGCGGACCACTCAGTGCGCCATTTCTCATAGCGAAACGCCGGGACCAGGCCAAGCGACTGAAAGACCTGGGAGAGCGCGTCACCGTCGGAGACCTCGGTCTCCGTCTCGATCCGGTGCTTGTGGGTGTCTTCGCCGGGGCCGATGTCGGGGAGGCGCTTGTGGGTCAGCAGGCAGCGCCCGGCGTAGTTGCGGATGCGCAGAATCTCAGTGCGGGCGCGCATTCGGCGGTCGGGAAAGTCGTACAAAACATTGGACTCGAAGCTGCGTGGGGTTTCGAGCACGAAGCCGGCAGCTTGGAGGCGGTCGGTCAGGCTGGAGAGATCGTCGACGCGGAATTTGATTTCGGTCTCGACGGGCATCGTAAATCAGCTTTCAGCTTTTAGCCTTTAGCTACACCGGTGTTAGGTTGTTGCCAGAACATTCGGCGACGCCAGGAAACGAGCAGCGTTGTCCGTGAGTATACGGCAGCGGGTGGCCTTGGGTTCCGGTTTACGGAGTCGGAGCGCTCAGATGCGGATAGAGGTGCGGATTTGAGTCAGAAGGGCAGTTACTTCCGGATAGCAGACAATCCGACAACAACTCTCCTCTTGCTTGTTCTCACTCGTCAGACCACCTGATACAGTTTTCAGGGTTCGCGTCTATCCCCATCTGTGCGACCTCGATTAAGGTGGGTGGCACCCAACTGACTAAGGCACTGTTTGAAAATCCGACCCAAACGTCCCAAGGCGGTACGTTATCGGCATCGTAGAAGCCTCCTGAACTGACCTGCGCAGCGCCATCCGCAAGGTTTTCTTGTGGAATGTACAACAGGATACGTCCGCCTTTCGCGTAGGCAGAAACCTTTTCGGTCCACTCCTGTTTCAAAACCTGCGAACGCTTGACGATAAGCTCACCTACCGCATTGGACCAGTCAGAATCTGACGGGTATCGGTCGGTGGGGAGGCGCGGCCTAAGCTGCGAGCTTCGCAATTCGTTAACAGTCGGCCCGGACAATTCGAGGACTTCAGCGAAGATCCGTTGAGCAGCTTTCCATTGCTCCGTGTCACGAGTGTTCCGCGCTCCCAATCCGCTTTTCGCCACCTTGATAGCCTCTTGCCAGAGCTGATCGCCCTCTTCGAGCAGAGTGCGACGATGCGCAACCGCTGGCGAGTCTCTCTCCTGAGATATCAACGGCAGTCCTGCACACCAGCGGATCGCATCTTGAAGCGGTCGCTTGAATTGGTTCAATTCCACGTCGAACATAGAGGCATTGTAGCTTTCAAGGTCGTTGCGCCCGAATTACCGGCAAATCGGAGAGCAATCGTCAATTCTGGCCACCGCCCAACATCGCGAGATAAGTTCCCGCTGGTTTCACAGGCGACAATAAGAGTGTGAAGACGCTGCGATTACGAGTGGATCCGTCGCGCCTGGATACTGTCGAGGCTCAGGAAACTCTGGGAAGGGCGGCGGAGATTCTGCGCGCGGGGGGGCTTGTGGCCCTGCCTACCGAAACGGTCTACGGGCTCGGAGCGCATGCGCTTGATCCCGCGGCGGTCGAGCGCATCTTCGCGGCGAAACAGCGGCCGGCGTGGGATCCGGTGATTGTGCATGTCGCCAATCTCGACACGTTGACGGGTCTCGTCGGGGAAGTTCCGGTGCACGCCCGCCGATTGATGCACGCGTTCTGGCCGGGGCCACTCACGCTGCTGCTCAAACGGACTGCGGCGGTGCCGGATGCGGTGACGGCTGGACGAGCGCTCGTCGGCGTGCGGATGCCGGCGCATCCGGTTGCTCTCGAACTGATCCGGCTGGCCGGTGTTCCAGTGGCAGCGCCCAGCGCGAATTTGTTTGGACATACTAGTCCGACCACGGCGGACCATGTGCTTGAGGACCTGGATGGGCGGATCGATGCGGTTGTCGATGCGGGACCGACGGGGCTTGGTGTCGAGTCGACTGTAATCGACGTTTGCCAGAGCCCGATGCTGATTTACCGGCCGGGGGCGGTGACGGCGGAGCGGATTCGTGCGGTCGCCGGGCCCGTGGAGACGTTCCGGAGCGAGGTATTGGAAACGACGCCGCGTGAAGCGATGCCTTCGCCAGGTGTGGGCCTGAAGCATTATGCGCCTCGGGCGCGGCTGGTGCTGCTGGATGTTCCCTTTCGTGAGATTGAAGCGCGGCTGGCGGAGTTGGCCGGTCGCTCGCCCGCTGAGCGGGTGGGGGTGATGCTGCCGGCCGAGGTTCGAGCGCCGGCGGGCGCTCAGGTCTTTGCGTGGGGTCGATGGGATGCGCCGGAGGAGATGGCGCGCGAGCTGTATGCGGGGTTGCGTGCGCTCGATGGGCAGGGCTGTACGGTGATTCTCTGTCCTCTGCCGCCGGAAGAGGGAATCGGAGCGGCGATTCGAGACCGGCTGGGAAAGGCAGGGA
>PMWR01000165.1 GCA_003166055.1 Acidobacteriaceae bacterium | reverse complement strand
GCGATAACAGCGTGTAAATCGAAACCGTCACCTTGGCGCAATCCCAACATGCCGCCTGCTGTCGCATGCACACCCAATACGACTGCGTCGCTACCCCCATACCCATCTCGAGATTCGATCGTTTGGCGGTAAAGGGTTCACCGGCCATCAACGAGTTTCAATTAGCAAAGTGCTCAGTGCATTTCACCCAGCGTGTTGCAGCAATATCTCGTCTGAGTTTGACATTCGCTTGATTGCCTTCTTCGCGGCCGGTTGTCCATGCTGAGAATAATGGTTTGTACTCGCCTCAGTTGGCAGAGTTGTAATTCATCCGTGGCATGCCAAGAGTGCCTTGACCTTGAGTTCCAGATAGCTTGCCCTCAAACAATATTGCAGCTCTCCTATTGAGATGACCGACCGCGGTGTCGATTTGACCTTCGTCCGAACTAATGACACGTTGACCTCCGCCACGACAAACTGTCCGGTATTGATGGGCAAGAGACCTCTGCCGAACAGCGGCAGCTGCCGGACCGTCTCAGACCTCTGCGTGCAACGGCAGCGCCCTGTCTATTGCGACATCTGCCGCGCGAAAAGCAAAGGTCTGGCGTCCTCGCGCTTGCAAACTCGAGGACGCTGAGATTTTGGCCTTGAGCACTTTTCAGTTTTCTTGAGCGCTCATGAGAGCCTTGAGTAGCTATCAACGCTCATGTAATCAATTAGTTAACGTCCATTTGTCGTTCTGTTCCGGCCATTTGTTGTGCGTTGCCCAAAGCAGCGCTAAGCTCCAGCCAGTTTTCGAAGGGTGTATTATAAGGTGTATTTATTGGATGCATCTTTATATCGCATTTATTTACAATGACTTATGCGACGATATGAATCCCCTTCTCGCTTATTTTCTTGTAGTCAGATCAGCGAAAGACCCCGTAATTCGGGCCTTTTCTTAGAAAAACTTCCACCAGAGAATTTCTTCAGCCGCCCAAATCGTCCTCCACAAGGGGCCTTTTCTCTGACCTCGTTATCGAAGGTCCGGTTTTGGCAGGGACAGATTTGTTGAGAGTTTGTGTCCATTCCCAGCACCGCATTCGCAGGAAATTTATTGTGTTTGACCTGATTCGCGTAAACTCCGCATTGCCGGACGGATCCTGGGTGAAATGCTCACCACTCCAACCGCGGGCCATTTTCTTTCTGCCAGGTTCGCGCCCTCACCCAACTTTACCCATGGACGGCGACTATAGCGAAACCAGGGTGACTGCATCCCAAAGGCACATTACTCAAGCCGACGCGGCCAGCAGGGAGCGGCGACCCTGCGCAAACCTCAACAGGGCACACCAACCCTGGTTTCGCTCTAGATTCCAAAATTCCCGCGAGTGGTTCGGTTCCACAATGTGCGCCAGTTCATGAGCAATCAGGTAGTTCAAAACGATCATCGGAGCTTGGAGGATTCTCCAGCTGATGCCGGAGTGACTGTGATTCGTCCAGTCGATCCTATTCAGGCTCAAAGGCCGGATCGCTTTGACAGGGCGCTCGGAGCGTCCCAGATTAAGTGGGCGGGAATAACGGACGAGTGCTGTCGTCCTCGGCTGCGCCCCGATCACGCGCGCCCCGAAACGCTACACGGCTTGCTTTCCCACCGTCAGCCCGATCACACACTAGCGCCCAGCCGTACATACGCAAGCCTTGAACGCATCCGCCGAGTCATTCCACAACCCGCAAACATATTGCGGCCACACCAGCCCCAGCAGCGGCGAATCGTTCCCCGAAAAAAAGTTATGCATGTAGTCGCGGCTCATTTCCGTCTTCCCCTCCGGATCGGCATTGAACCCGGCGATCGCTTTGCTGACAGAAGCCGCCGAAAACTCATCCTCATGGAACGTCTTTCCCCAGTCGTACTCCTCCTTCCACGTCGTATCCACTCCCGTCGCATTCCACGCGGTAAACACCCGGTAGTCCACCAGCGCCGCTGAAGCAGGGTCAACCCGCGCAATCGTAAATGAGGGCGCATTTCCATTGATTGGCGAAATCGACCCTACCATCTTTACCGCGACGCCGCGCTCAGCCGCCGCGTCCTTGCCGTTCTCCGCCTTCAAAACCCGCACCTCGTCCATATGCGTATGCGCAAACACCGCCAGTTCCACCACATCGCTGAATTCGACCAGTTCTTCCGCAATCTTCTCTGAAGCAAGAAACATCTTCGGACCCTTCTTGCCGCAAACGTCACCCGGCTTCAACGCGCTCGCATGCACATCCACGCCCGGAGGAATGTGCCCCATCACCCACACCTTCTCGTGCTTACGTTGCGCGTCGGCCATTTGTTGCCGAAGCCACGCAAGCTGCGCATCCGCTTCCGTTGTGCTGTCTTTGCCCGCGCAGGTTTCGTAGCGGCTCGACATGAACAGATCGTTCAACACCAGCAGCCGCGCGTGTTCCACAGGAGCCGGCAGCGCCACGCTATAGTACCCGCCCGCCGCAAAGCTCTCCAGCGCGCCTTTCCGCTCCTGCGCCGGAAAACCCTTCGTCACTTCCGCGCCCGTGTCCGACAAAAACTCGCTCTTCGCATCCAGCATGTAGTCGCCGCAGTCCGAGTCGTTGTTCCCCAGCGCCACAAACACCGGCACACCCGGCAGCGCCCCGCGCAACTCGTCCACCACAAAGTCAATGGTCTTCTCCACAAACGCCCGATAGTCTCCTGGCGCGGCCTTAGGAAACTCCGCGCCAAACTTGCAGGTAAACGCATGTGCAATCAGATCGCCGCTCACCGTCACAAACTTGGCGCCGGCAGCGTCTTTCCCGATCGCTCCAAGAGCCGACGCGAACAGCGGATACGACGTATCGTCTCCCCGCACATGGCATGTATCCTCAAGCGCTCGAAACTGNNGGCTCAAAATGGATGTCGCTCACCATCAGCGCCGGTATCGTTTCCTTCGCGGCCGCACCTGGCAATCCGGAGTCCGCCACTGCCTTTCCGCCAGTCAAAACCAGGCAAGCCAGCATCATCCACACGCCCGTAACTCCACCAACCCTCCCACCGCTCCAATGCATCCACCCGCTCAGCCTCATCCCTGCTCCTCAATTGGGGCTCAATCGTTCAGGCCATCTCTGTGCAGAATACCCCACTCCCTGCGCGCCCATCAGCGCTTCCAGGTCAAAACTCGGGGTGTCCCAGGTCTCGTTTTTGAGACCTGGCAAAGCAAACACCGGCGCAACTCATCGAAACCTGCATATCTGGTAAAGTGAGGGGTGGTCCTCACTCGCGAAACCCCTTGCCGAGAGCGGTTTTTTCAGACCCGGGGGCTCGAACGAGAAAAATATGCCCCACGACCTGCCCAAAGCCTACGACCCCACCGACCTTGAAGATCACTGGGCCGAATACTGGGTCCGCGAAAACCTCTTCGCCCAGCCCACGCCAGACCCAACTTCAGCGAGCGCCCTCCCCGCCGGCGAGCCCTTCACTATCCTGCTCCCGCCGCCCAACGTCACCGGCCGCCTCCACATGGGCCACATGCTCAACCAGACGGAGATGGACATCCTCACCCGCTGGCGTCGCATGTCGGGCCGCCGCGCCCTTTGGCTCCCCGGCACCGATCACGCCGGCATCGCCACCCAGATGATGGTCGAGCGCCAGCTTACCGAAGAAGGCACTTCCCGCCAGCAATTAGGCCGGGAAGCATTCGTTGCCCGCGTTTGGGAGTGGAAGCGCCACTACGGCGGCGCAATCCTCGACCAGATGAAGCGGCTCGGCGCCTCCGTCGACTGGCAGCGCGAGTACTTCACCATGGATGACAACCTCTCCGTTGCCGTCCGAGAAGCCTTCGTCCGCCTTCATGAACAAGGCCTCATCTATCGCGGCGCGTACATCGTCAACTGGTGTCCCCGCTGCCAGACCGCCATCAGCGACCTCGAAGTCGTCCACGAAGAGCAAAAAGGCCATCTCTGGGAGATTCGCTACCCGGTGCTTGCCGACGACGGGACTGAAACCGGCGAGTTTTTGACCGTCGCCACCACGCGCCCCGAAACCATGCTCGGCGATACCGCCGTAGCCATTCACCCCGAAGACGAGCGCTACCTCCATCTCCACGGCAAAAGGCTCCGCCTGCCGTTAGTCGGCCGCGAAATCCCCATCGTCCTCGATGAATGGGTCAGCCGCGACTTCGGCACCGGAGCCGTCAAAGTCACACCCGCACACGACCCCAACGACTTCGCCCTCGGCCAACGCCACAACCTGCCCAGCATCAACGTCATGGACGAGACCGCCCGCATCATTGACGTGAGAGACGGGGCCGAAGCCGGCGTTTACCAAGGCCTCGATCGCTACGTCGCCCGCAAGCGCATCGTCGCCGATCTCGACGCGCAAGGCCTACTGGGCGCAGTCAAGGACCACACCAACAACATCGGCCACTGCGACCGCTGCAAAACCGTCGTCGAGCCGCGCCTCTCCACGCAGTGGTTCGTCAAGATCAAGCCGCTCGCCGAGAANNCGCCAGCTCTGGTGGGGCCACAGAATCCCCGCCTGGCATTGCGCCGCCTGCGGCAAAATCACCGTCGCTCGCGTCGATCCCACCGCCTGCTCCCATTGCGGTTCTGAAGAAATCACCCAGGAAACCGACGTTCTCGACACCTGGTTCTCCTCCGGCCTCTTGCCCGTATCCGTTTTCGGCTGGCCTGGAATAATTCCGGGTGCCCCCGGTCCGGGGTCCCCGCGGACAGGTCCTCGTCCGGGGGGTGGAGATCCCTCGCACTCGGGGACCGGGGAGGGGATCCAAGATCGCCGGGATTTTGATTCGTTCTATCCCACCAGTCTCCTCGTCACCGGCTTCGACATCCTCTTCTTCTGGGTAGCCCGCATGATCATGCTGGGCTGCTGGTTCTCAACCGACGTCCCCATGCCCGACGGCTCCCCGCGCCCGCTCGCCGAGTCCGTCCCCTTCCGCGAGGTCTACATCCACGCCCT
>PMWR01000375.1 GCA_003166055.1 Acidobacteriaceae bacterium | reverse complement strand
TTGGCGGGGCTGTACCGCTTGACCGCGAGCGAACGGTGCGCCTTATGGAGCAGGCGAAGGGATCGATTGGCAACGTTGAGGAATTCGCCGCGGGAATTATTCGCGTCGTTGAAGCGTCCATGGAAAAGGCGATTCGCGTGATCTCTATTGAGCGCGGATACGATCCACGAGATTTTACGCTGGTGGCGTTTGGCGGCGGCGGCCCGCTGCACGCTTGCGCACTGGCGCACGCATTGCGTATTCCACGCGTGCTCATTCCGGCGCTGCCTGGGGCGCTTTCGGCCGTCGGCATTCTGCTGGCGGACGCTGTGCGCGACTACTCACGAACAGTAATGCTTCCTTCTGATGCAAATCTTGAAGGCCTTTTTCTGGAATTGGAAGAGCGCGGCGCTGCTGAATTCCTGGCTGAGGAGTTGGATGGATCGTCGATGCGATCGGTGGATTTGCGCTATCGAGGGCAGGGGTATGAATTGAATGTTCCATTCGGCGAAGAGATGCTGACGGCCTTTCATGAGCTGCATCGCAAGCGATATGGATTTGCCAATGAGCAGCGCGAAGTTGAGATTGTGAATGTGCGTGTGCGCATGATCGCGAAATCGGAAGCATTCGATCCCTGTAAAAAAGAGCTGCAGGAAGGGAACGGGGAACAAGCGCTCCTTTCCACGCGTGCGGTACACTTCAATGGATGCGCACCAATGACGCCCGTTTACGATCGCCAGGCGCTGCGGTCCGGCGATGCGATTCAGGGACCGGCCATCATTACGGAATACAGCTCTGCGACTCTTCTTCCACCGGAAGACAGGTTGCGCGTGGATGCTCTCGACAATCTGATCATTGAGGTGCATTGATGCCAGAGACAAGACCTGCTCACGATCCTGTCGCGCTGGCAATCTTCCAGAGCGGAATCCATTCGATTGCTGAGGAGATGGGCGCAGCTTTGCGGCGAACCGCGATCTCGCCAAACATCAAGGAGCGGCGCGACTACTCGTGTGCGATTTTCGACGCGCAGCACCGCGTGATTGCCATGGGCGACCATATGCCGGTTCATCTTGGGTCGATGCCCATGTCGGTGAAAGCTGCCGTCGAGACGCTGCCTCTCGGTCGAGGTGATATGGCAATCCTTAACGATCCGTATGCCGGAGGCACGCATTTGCCGGACATCACGCTGGTGTTGCCGGTGTTTATTGAAGCCCATGATGCCCCGTTCTTTTATGTGGCTGCGCGCGCGCACCATGCGGATGTGGGCGGGATGTTTGCCGGGTCGATGGGGCCAGCGCGCGAGATCTATCAGGAGGGCATTCGTATTCCTCCGGTCCGGATTATGCGCGGTGGAGAGATCGACAAAGAGGTGTTGTCTCTGATCCTGCATAATGTGCGCACGCCCAGCGAACGGGAAGGCGACCTGGCCGCGCAGATCGGCGCATGCCAGGTGGGGGAACGCAGGCTGCGGGAAGTGATCGAAAAATATGGCGCGGAGAGTGTCGCCATTCTCACTGGGGAACTGCTCGATTATTCCGATCGCCTGATGCGCGCCGAACTGAGCAAAATGCCGGCTGGAGTATTTGAAGCGGAGGATTGTCTGGATGATGACGGAGTTGGCGCCGATCCGTTGCGAATCGCGGTGTCTGTTCGCTTCGAGCCGGAAACTGGGTCGGCGGTGATCGACTTTTCAGGAAGCTGTGCGCAAGTCGCCGGCAGCGTGAATGCGGTCTACGCCATCACCTACTCCGCTTGCTTCTACGTGCTGCGCTGCCTGCTGGCCGACGACGCGCCGGCTACGGCGGGGCTGATGAATCCGGTTACTGTTGCGGTGCCCGAAGGAACGATCGTAAATGCGCGTCCGCCTGCCGCAGTGGCCGGAGGCAATGTAGAGACATCGCAGCGCATTGTGGATGTGCTGCTTCGCGCAATGGCGAAGGCGATTCCGCAGCGCGTGCCGGCTGCGAGCTATGGGACGATGAGCAACCTCACTGTCGGAGGCATTGATCCGCGCACCAATCAGCCGTTCACTTACTACGAAACGACGGCCGGAGGGATGGGCGCGCGGCCTGGGCTGGATGGAATCTCCGGAGTGCATTGCCACATGACGAACTCGCTGAACACTCCGATTGAAGCTCTCGAATATGCGTATCCATTTCGAGTGCGCGCCTATGGTTATAGAAAACATTCCGGCGGGGCGGGACAGTTTCGAGGCGGAGACGGATTGGTTCGGGAGATCGAATTGCTCGCGGATGCGCAGGTTACGTTGCTTTGCGACCGGCGAAAATCTCAACCCTACGGATTGGCTGGCGGTTCAGCGGGCGCGGTCGGACGCGCGCTGTTGATCGATGAGAATCATTCGGTGGAGCTGCCGTCGAAGTGCAGTGTTCATGCGTCGAGCGGCAATCGGATCCGCATTGAAACGCCCGGCGGAGGCGGATGGGGAGTGGGAGACGGAGTGGAATAGGAATTGAGGAACAGATGGTCGCAGAGAGCGAGCCGGAGGACATTCGGGCAGGGAACATCGATGTGAGCAAGGAGGCATTTGTCTGGATTGCGCGCCTCACGGAACGCGAGCGCTCCACGCTGATTGCGACATTTGCGGGATGGATGCTGGATGGTCTCGACGTGATGGCCTACAGCTTCGTAGTTCCGACGCTCCTGGTTGCATGGCACATGACCAGGGGACAAGCCGGCATGCTTGGAACGTCGGCACTGCTCATCTCGTCTGGCGGCGGGTGGTTGGCGGGAATCCTGGCGGATCGCTATGGGCGGGTCCGGGTCCTTCAACTGACGATCCTATGGTTCGCACTGTTCACGTTCCTGAGCGGATTCACGCACACATTTACTGAATTACTCATCGTGCGCGGATTGCAGGGACTCGGTTTTGGCGGCGAGTGGGCGGTGGGATCGGTGCTGATGGGCGAGAGCATCCGCACAAAGTATCGTGGCAAGGCGGTTGGGACGGTGCAGAGCGGGTGGGCAATCGGCTGGGGCATCTCCGCACTTTGTTACGCGATCTTCTTCTCGTTGCTACCATCGGCGATTGCATGGCGGGCCATGTTCTGGATCGGCATTCTGCCCGCACTGCTGGTTTTCTATATCCGAAAACATGTTCCAGAGACAGAAGCTTTCCGGAACGCTCATCGTGCGCAGCGTGGCAGCGTGATGAAGATCTTCGCACCTGCAATACTGCGCACCACGCTCCTCGCTTCACTGGTTTCCCTTGGAGCGCAGGGCGGGTACTACGCGATCACGACATGGCTCCCGCTTTATTTGAAGAGCACGCGCGGGTTGACGACGCTTGACACCGGGGGGTATCTGGCGGTGGTGATTGCCGGGTCGTTTGCGGGCTATCTGACGGCGGCGTATTTGACCGATCGACTGGGGCGCAGGGGCACGCTGATTCTTTTTGCAGTATGCTCCTTTGTTGCCGTCCTCTCATATGTCAACGCACCGATCGGGAACAGCGTCATGCTGCTCCTGGGATTTCCACTGGGCTTCTTTGCGTCGGGATCGTTCAGCCCGATGGGCGCATTCTTTACGGAGCTTTTTCCTACGCCGCTACGCGCATCGGGACAGGGATTCTCCTACAACCTTGGAAGAGGCGCGGGCGCGCTCTTCCCGACTTTCGTCGGTTTCTTCAGCGCCCGGTTGTCGCTGGGAACTTCGATCGCGGCATTCGCCGTGGTGGCTTACCTGGCAATGATCTGCGGAGTCATGCTGCTGCCTGAGACGCGAGGCCGCGAACTGATCGCATAGGTACGCAGCGCGCTTGATGCCGCATCAATTCAAGCAGAATCAAATCAAGAGGAAGGTAAAACGGCCGGCAATTGTGCCGGCCGCATTGTTTTGCCGTGGTCTTTTATTGTTTGTGACGAGGATGGCCCAGGGAGATCACTTCCAGTGCCACCGGAGCGAGGCCGGCCTTGGTGATATTGAGTTCCTGAGCGGCTGCATACGAGAGGTCGATGATGCGTCCCTCGTCGAGGATGCCGCGATCGTTGATGCGCACCACAACCGATCGTTTGCTGTTAAGGTTTACGACACGCACCATGGTGCCGAAGGGTAGCGTGGGGTGACATGCGGTCATGGCATACATGTCGAACCGCTCACCACTGGCGGTGCGATGGCCGTTGAGCACCGAGCCGTACCACGATGCGATGCCGCGAAGGGCGTCGTTGCGCGATTCAGTCACGGTCTTCTTTGGTGCTAATACAGATGGAGTCGCGCTTTGTATGGGAGGCGCGGTCAGAGCGGGTTTGGGAAGCCGCGCATCTGCCTGCACTGGCTGAGTGGAGAGTGTTACCACCACAGCGGCCAGCGCAACCGATGAAGCTCCCGCAAGGAGACATATTCCAAGCGGGGATTTCAGCGTTACCTTGCGTGATTTCCTTCGAATAACCATTTGCCAATTTTACTAAACCAATTCCTATTTGCCTAATTTATAGCGAGAAGCCCACACCTGTTAACTTAAGCCAAGAATTCACATAATTCCAAAGTAAGTCATTCATATGGTGCGGCTTATTCTTCAGATGTTTTTGAATGCCAAAACGCTGTGGACAAAGTCTTTTCATGATAAGTCTGTCGAATAGCCAGTTCTAAGAGCGAAAATGTGCATTTTGACACGCAAAACGAGGGCGGCGGATCGTTCAAACAAACACAATCGGCGTATACGTGCAGACACACCTCCCGCGGCTTTGCGGTAGTTGAGCGCAACATGAGTTAATCAATTGGATGCGCCCCTCGGTTTTCTTATTGCCAGACAGATTCTCCGATGGATCAACTGCGTCACGATGAATAGAGGCCTGAGCGGCGCCGGTGATGCGCGCGGGTCATGGCCTATAGTCTGGAATCCTCTCATGCTGGTCAGTGCGGCACCTTTCTTTGTTTTTCTTGTTGCGGTTTGCCTGCTCTACTGGGCCGGCGCCGGGTCGCGTCGTTTCCAGTTGGCGGTGCTGGTGGCGGCCAACCTGTTTTTTCTGGCGCGGTTCAGCCTGATCTACCTGGTGCTGCCGCTGGCTGCGAGCGCGGATTTTCTTGTGGGTCTCGGATTAGGACGCACGCAGAGCAGATCGATGAGACGCCTGCTGCTTGGAGTTTCTTTGGCGATCAACCTTGGCCTGCTGGCGGGGTTGAAGCTGGTTCCGCTGTTGACGGCAGGACGGTTCGCATGGCTGTTTACGCTGAGCCTTTCGTTTTACTGTTTCCAGTCGCTCACCTACACCATCGACCTCTACTTCGGCGAGATGCAGCCGACGCGCAGTTATCTTGCGTACCTTGGCGCGGCCCTGTTTTTCCCATCAATGACGGCCGGGCCGATTCCGCGTACGCGCAAACTGCTCGAGCAATTCGCGCGGCCCTTCTCATTCAGTGCCGGGGACGGCGGAACAGCGATGCTGCTGATCGGCATAGGCCTGGTGAAGAAGCTGCTGATTGCAGACTACCTCGCAAACAACCTGGTAGGGCGCGTCTTCGATACGCCGTCGCTCTATTCGAGCGTCGAGATTCTGATTGGCATATACGGCTATGCGCTGCAATTGTTCTTCGACTTCTCCGGCTACACAGACATTGCCATGGGAGCGGCGCTGCTGCTTGGAATTCAACTGCCCGCAAATTTCCGGCGGCCGTATCTTGCCGTGAATGTGGCTGAGTTCTGGCGGCGCTGGCACATCACTTTTTCAGAGTGGCTGCGCGACTACCTCTTTGACGTGCTGCCCAAGCGGCGCAAGTTTCCGGTGCTCTCTTACAGCTACGCGTTTCTCATCACGTTCACGCTGGGCGGATTGTGGCACGGAATCTCGTGGAACTTCCTGATCTGGGGCGTGCTGCATGGGCTGGCTCTCGGCGTGGTGTTTGCGTGGAAGCGGGTGCGCAAAATTCCGTCGCCGGCATGGTGGGCGAAGCTGCTGGGCGGGTTGATCACCTTCAACTTTGTTTGCTTCACATGGATATTTTTTCGGGCATCTTCGCTTGAAGGCGCAATGAGCATTTTGCGCGGGCTGGGCGCGCTGACCTGGGGTGCGGAAAACCTGACGCCGCTGGTGGTGGGCGTGCTGGTGCTTGCTGCTGTGATTCATTGTTTCCCGCCTCGCTGGTTTGAAGTGTCGGNNATTCAAACGCTGGCGGGCCGCGGTTCCGCTCCTTTTGTTTATGGCAATTTTTGATTTTTCCGAACACGGCCCAACTCCACACGGCTCAGCGGCGCCCGCTCCCAAACCCAGCGGCGCGGGCCCTCCGTTTAAGACGGCGCTGGCGATTCTTGTGCTGGCGGCAGCACTGGCGGGTTGGCGTTGGTATATCGATGACGGCAAGGGTATCGCCCCCGGCATCTTTGCGGAGACATTTTCGCTGCATTGGCCACAGCCGCCAGCGCCGGTGGTTCCGAAGATCGCCACGACCAAACCCAATGAGAAGCTGCCGCAGATTTCTCCGGTGTTTACGGACGATTCAAGCAGTTTGGATCCGTTTTTTTCCGCGCTGTGGAAGCTGGAGCAGAGCAGGAGCCAGCAAGGCAAAGAGGGCGGCGTGGTCACGATTCTGCATTATGGCGACTCGCCCACCACGGCTGATTTGATTACCGGCGATGTACGCGCTCAACTGCAAAACCGCTTTGGCGACGCGGGGCGCGGCTACACGTTGATTGCGAAACCGTGGGCGTGGTATGGTCACCGCGGCGTGGAGATCAGCGACCATGGCTGGAAGGTGCGTACTGGCGTAGGCCTGATGCGCGAGGGAATTTATGGGCTGGGCGGCGCGGCCTTCGAGGGGCAATCCGGCGCGTGGAGCAAGTTCAAGCTGACTGAGTCGCAGCAGACGGCTGTGGATGTGGAGTACCTGGCCAAGCCCGGCGGCGGCACGTTTGAAGTGGACGCGGACGACCAGCGAATTGTGGAACAGACGACCGACGCCGAGACGCAGGCGACCGCATCGGTGCACGTAGAGCTGCCGGCTGGAACGAAACTTGTCGGCATTCGTCCAACAGCAGGGACTGTCATTTTGTTTGGCGCGGACTTTCGCCGCGGGACGAGCGGCCTGCTCTACTCGAGCCTGGGGCTGAACGGCGCAACGACTACGGTGCTGGCGCGGGTGTTGCAGCCGGTTCTGTGGAAGCAGGAACTGGAGCGCGCTGCGCCAGCTCTGATCGTGGTCAACTACGGGTCGAACGAGAGCAGCTTTGGAGCGTTTGTCCACAAACAGTATGCGGCGGAGTTGCGGTTGGCGATTCAGCGGGTGCGCCAGAATGCGCCAGGCGTGCCGATCCTGGTGATGAGCCCGATGGACCGCGGGGAACGCAGGGGGCTTAACGAGATTGAAACCATGAGCACGATTCCCGAAATTGTCGCGATTCAGCGCCAGGTGGCCGCAGAGATGCACTGCGCGTTTTTCGACACCTACGATGCGATGGGCGGCGAGGGCACCATGGCGCGCTGGTATGGAGCCAGCCCGCGGCTGGTGACGGCGGATCTGCTGCATCCCACGCCGCAGGGGGCGTCCATTGTCGCGGGGTTGTTTCTTGAGCAGTTGGGGCTGGGATACAATCGATGGAAGATGCAACACGGAATTCCCCTGCCATCCGTAAATCCCGTAAGCCCCGCGAAGGCTGATACGCCCAAAGCAGCGATCCAATTGAAGACCGTGAAAAGACGTGCTGGAAAGAGAGCCGGAACGAAATGAGCTGGCGCGTCCCAATGCGGATGATGACTGCGCTCTGTTCCGCGCTGGTGCTAACGCTGGCGGGTGCAAGCCTGCTGTCGGCGGTTCCGGCCAAGAAGAAGCATCATGGCGCAGCGGCAAACTCGGCGGCAAGCTCAACGGGCGCCAAGGGGCATACCGGCACGCAGGCGGCGACGGGAAAGACAGCAGCGGGAAAGACGCCGACTGGAAAAGCGGCGACAGGACAAAGAGTTCATTCACGAGTGCGAGCGCGCGTGCATTACTATGCCGGTCCGCGCCTCGACCCCGCGCACAAGGCCGCGCTGATTGAAGAGATCAGCGCGCAACTGAAAGACCCCCCGGCGAAAGCGATTGCATACGGCAAAGCGTTGGATGGGTTTTATGCCCAGCTCGCATCGCATGAGGCCGCGCTGAAGGATGCAGAGCCGCAGACCAACACCCTGCGGGTGATGCAGTTTGGCGACTCGCACACCGCGGCGGACATGTTTACGGGCGAAGCCCGGCGCGTCTTTCAGGAGCAGTTCGGCAACGGAGGCATCGGCTACTCCTATGCCGGACACCCGTTTGCGGGATACAGAATTCTGGGCTCGCAGCGATCGCAAACCGCAGGATGGAAGACGCAGGGGAACAAGTTCCTGCAACTCGGCGACGGGCAGACGGGGCTGGGCGGCATCAGCATTTCGACCGAGCGCGCAGGCGAGCGGGTCACGCTGGACGCGCCCTGTGCCACGCTCGAGCTCCAATACCTGCAACAGCCCGGCGGCGGCAGCGTGCGCTTTACCGACAACGGCGCCGATGTGGCCGAGATTCAGACGGACGCATCGGACACGGGGCCTGGCACCTACAGCTACATGTGCCCGGAAGGCGATCACCATTTTGAAGTGACTACGGAGCAGAGCGCGCCGGTGACGCTGTTGGGTTTTGTTGCGACGCAGCCGGGAGTGACATGGGAGTCGCTCGGCATCAACGGAGCCGAGGCACCGCTGATTTTGAAGTGGGATCAGTCGCTCTTCTCGCGCTATCTGAAGGACAACTCGCCGGCGCTGATCGTGTTGGCGTATGGGACCAATGAAGCTGCCAGTCCCGCGTGGGATGAAGAGAGTTACCAGCAGACCTTCGCCTCGATCATCGATGATTTGCATCAATACGTGCCGGAGTCGTCGATCCTGGTGATGGGTCCTGCGGATCGTTCAGTGAAGCAGCATCGCGCGTGGCATCCTTATTCCGGAACTGATCGGATTGTGCGGGCGCAGCGCGCCGTGTGCCGCACGCATGGTTGTGCCTACTGGGACCAGCGCGAGCGCATGGGCGGCCTGGGCGCGATGCAGCAATGGGTTTATGCGGGATGGGCGCAGCAGGATCATACGCACTTTACGGGCGAGGGTTACCGGGCACTGGCAGATGCGCTGATAGCCGACCTGATGACCGGCTATCAGGCCTATAAGGAACGCAACCCAGCCGCCACCGAAACTAGAGCGCAAGGAGCGGGAAATGGAAGTACAGGCTCGAATCCTTAAAGTTTTGAGACAAGTTACTGGAAAAGAAATCAACCCCGGCGTGGATGATTCGCTGTTTGTTTCGGGATTGCTGGATTCCTTTGCACTCACTGACTTTGTCGGCGGTTTGGAGGAGGAGTTTGGCATTTCGGTGCCCGACTCCGACTTATCGGCGCGCAAGTTTGACACCATTGGCAAGGTCGAAGCTTACCTTGCGAGCAAGAGTTAGCGGATGGCATTTCTACGAGCCTTTGGATCGTGGCTGCCGCCGCGCCGCGTGACCAATGAAGAGGTTGCGCCCCTGGTGGACGCGACGCCGGAATGGATTCTGGAAGTTTCTGGTATTGAAGAACGGCGCTACGCGGCCGAAACCGACACGGTTCACGGGATTGGCTTGCTGGCTGCGCAAAACTGCCTGGACAGAGCCGGCGTAGCGGCTGCCGAACTTGGGATGATCCTGGTTTCCAGCGGATCGAGCGATCGCTTTTGCCCTGGGCCTGCAAGCCAGATTGCTGCTGGGTTGGGCCTTGCTTCCACGCCGGTGCTTGATATTCCCGTTGCATCCTGCGGTTCGCTCATGGGGCTGGCGTTGGCCGCACAGCTTGCACCTACAGTGGGCCGCGTGCTGGTGGTGGGCGCGGAAATCATGTCACGGCGCATCTCGCTCAAGCCTGAAGACAAGAACTCGGCCATTCTTTTCGGCGACGGTGCGGGCGCGGCGCTGGTTGATCCGGAGATCGGGTTCGCGCGCATTGCTGACTTCTGCCTTTTCACGGATGGCGCTTCGTCGGAGATTCTCTATGTGCGGGACGGGCAGTTTTTCATGGATGGCGCGGCGGTGATCATGCACGCCTCGCGCAAGATGCCGCGAGCCATCAACGAATTGCTGGCGCGTAACCAGATTGCCGCAGGAGACGTAAGCGAGTTTCTGCTGCACCAGGCGAATCTGAATCTGATCACGCGCGTGGCCGGTGCGCTAAAGGCGCCACGAGAGCGGTTCTTTACCAACATCGCGCGCTATGGTAACACGTCGTCGGCATCGCTGCTGATCGCGGCAGATGAGTGGCATGCCGGGCAAACCGGTGCGCTCGCAGGGCCACTAGTCTTTTCCGCCTTTGGCGCCGGGCTGAACTGGGGCGCGCTGCTGGCGTTGCCGCGATAGCTCCCACGGCTCGCCGCACTCCGGCAGATGCGAGAATAGCGTTGATACTTCAAGACATAGTTGTTGAGCGGGGTCCAACGGACTCTTTCAGAATCGATGGACGATGCGTCGTGTTGCGCTGATCTACAATCCGGCTTCCGGCCAGGGCTCTCCTAAACGGAAAGCCGTGATTGACGATGCGCTCCGCGTGCTTCGCGGCGCAGGCATCGAGGCCAGTGCGATCCACACGGATGCGCCGGGAGGCGCGGGTGCGCTGGCGTTGGAGGCGATGCGCCAGGGCTGCGACACGATCATTGCCTGCGGAGGCGACGGTACCGCGCACGAAATCATGCAGTGCCTGGTGGGAACTCCAGTCGCGCTCGGGGTGGTGCCGCTGGGAACGGCGAACGCTTTGGCTGCGGACCTTGGAATGGGAACGTCCCCGGCGAAAGCAGTCGAGATTCTGCTGTCGGCCGAACCGGTGCGGGTTCCCGTGGGACAGATATTCTTCCGTGATAAAAATGGCGCAGAGGATTCGCGCTATTTCACTGTGGCCGCGGGCGTAGGCGCGGACGCTCTCTGCATCTCCATGCTCGATGCGGGGTTGAAGAGGCGGTTCGGTTATGCGCTTTACATGGTTGAGATGTTCAAGGTCTGGGCTACGCACTCGTTTCCTCTCTTTGAAACAGTCGTTGTGCCGAGTGCGGTCGGCGCAACCAGAACAGTAGAGGTCTCGCAGATTCTGGCGGTGCGCATTCACGATTTTGGAGGGCTGCTGCGCAACCTCGCGCCCGGCGCCAGCATTCGCAGCAAGAGCCTGCGCCTGCTGGCCTTCAAAACGCGCAGCCGCATGGACTACCTGCGCTTCGTGATGGCGTCGCTTTTCCGGCGGCAGACTTTTGCACGCCACATTGAGTTGCTGGACGCTGTGTCTGTTGAGTGCAGGGCACGCGATGGAGCCGGATCGAAGGTCTTGGTGGAAGCGGATGGAGAGTTGCTCGGCGGACTGCCGGTGCGAATTGAAATCGCGTTACAGGAATTGACCTTGCTGATCCCTGCGAATTCCGCGCCTTGAGGTTCGGTTTGATTGCTGGCTTGATCTCTTTGCGAGGGCAACGGCAAACGCCTATGATTTGCTGATGGATGAACATGGGAATGAGCTGTCAAGGCTGGTGGATGAACTGAACCGCGCGGCGGCCGGCGCCAAGTCCGGCGAGAAGCGATCGATCGACCAGCTTCTGGCGAGCGCGGTCCATAGCAATGCTTCAGACATCATCCTGGTGGCAGGCTCTCCCGCCACGTTGCGCGTGAATGGAGCGCTGATGGCAGACTCGGGGCCTGCTCTTTCAGCCGAGGCGATTCGTGGACTGCTGCTGACCCTGCTGACGCCCAGCCAGTTGCAGGAGTTGCAGGAACGCAAGTGCGTGGACTTCTGCTTTGTGCGCGGCNNCTTCATCTGCCCGCATCGCTCGGCATGTTGACGGAGCGGCGGCAGGGGCTGGTCCTGCTGACCGGCGCGACGGGCTCCGGCAAGACTTCAACGATGGCCGCGCTCCTCGACAGGATCAATGCCAGCCGTCGCGATCACATCATCACCATTGAAGATCCAGTCGAGTATCAGCATGCAAATCGCAAATCACTCGTGGAGCAGATTGAACTGGGAATCGACACACTCAGCTTCGCCCAGGCTGTGCGCGCGGTTCTGCGGCAGGACCCGGATGTCATCCTGGT
>PMWR01000045.1 GCA_003166055.1 Acidobacteriaceae bacterium | reverse complement strand
CGCTGGGGTATTGTTTTGTGCCGGTGTGGATCATGTATCGGAAGAGGATTTTTTTGAAGGTGTGAGGGGCGTGTGGTCGAGGACGCAGCCGGAGCTGGTCGAGGAACGGAGGGGGTTTGGGGGTAATCGTGAGAAGACGCTTGCGGGTTCAGCGCAAGGTGCCTCGCTGGCCACTTCGTGATGTAAACTTGCAGTCGATGCTGCATGCGCTCCTACATCGGAAGCTCGACGAGTTCAAACTTCGACCGGAACGATTCGAGGACGCCCTGACATCCACTGTATTCGGGGCGATCTTCTGGGCTGAAGACTGGAAACTCCTGGAGAAGTGGTTAGGTATTCCTCCAAGTTCCTCACAGAGAACTCCGATAATAGAGTATTGGTTTTGGCCGCGCCTTGCTGAGGCAGAGCCGGACGTTGTCTTTCGATTAGGAAATGTCTTGGTTGTTGTCGAGGCGAAATATCGGTCGGATCGGCATGACTTAGCTCTCAAATCAGAGGAAGATGAGAGCGTTGGCGATCAATTAGTCCGCCAGTACAGGTCCATTGCTCTACCCGTATCGCAGCGTAAACAGTATGCGGAAGCAATCGAATGCGCCATTCGTGATTGTCAACTTATCCAGCTTTATGTTGTCGATGAGAGACGCCAAGGCCGTGCTCGCAAGGAGATTGAAGATTCTAATCAGCGGATTGAAGAATCGACGAAGCGGCTCCACAGGACTACGACCTTAAGTCTCGTAACCTGGCAGTCGTTGTCTCGAGTCTTGAATGTCATTGGCGCTGCGAATCAAGGATGGAGGAGTGATCTTGTCGAGTACCTGCGATACTGCGGGCTTGATACCTTCTGCGGGTTCTCTCGATGGCACTTACCGGAGGCCGAGTTGATCCACATCCTCGGTTGGAGTATGCGAACTGGGTGCCCACAGATTCGGTTTCAAAGTGCATTTAAGCCAGAGTCTGTTCAGCCAGCAATGGTACTTCGCTGGAACCCGGCTGGCGACGCGGCGGAGCTTGGTCTTCGCCGTGCATTTAGTCACGAGCTTCTAGAAGGGATCGCACAACACGCCGTTCGTTCTTGGCGTTCCCAAGCATAGCGGAAGGAAGTGAGCCTGAAATGAGCAGCACCATTACACGCGAAGAATTTGCCTCGGCAGTTGCCTCTGCGATCACAAGTGTCCATCATCTCTACCGCGAAGTTGATCGGCTCATCACCGGATTATGCGCTCAACTAGCAAAGGAGCCTGACTCATTGGTCCTCTTGCCTGGTGTATTTCGCAAAGCTGGCCCGTCTCAGACACGCCGGATAATCCGCAACGAGTATGGTTTGCTCTTCACTTTTAAAATCGGCGAAGATGACGATGGCGACGAAGATGAGGATGATGTTGAGGATGACGGAGATGAGCCGGAAGAAGGGCTGAATCACAAGCCGCAGAAGGGAACCTCAGCTCAGATCGGGGCTAACCAGGCTCTGCTTGCCGTGAGGGTCGTTTTGGTCGACCCGCAGAAGCGCGAGTCCTTCGAACCGCAGATCCAATACGCGGTAATGAACCAATGGTCCGCTGGGAACAAACACTGGGATTCCAAAGAGGTATTTGAAGTGCGCAATTCCGAACTGAAGAGAGTCCCCAAAGCTCTCGTAGGGTCCGATCCCACAAAAGGCTTCCCGCTCACGACCAAGGCAGCGGTGAAGAGTTCTCTCGGTGCCAAAAGGGCTGACGGACGCCGACTTTGCTGCGTTCTGCCCGTTGGAGTGGAAACGATTCCGCTCTTCAATCTCGATACGGCTGATGCTCTGGATGAACTTGTTAAAAACATGAAGCTGATGTGGAGCTCGGCTCAGAGTTCATAACATCACGCTCACTCAAGATTTCGATGCGCTGGCAGGTTGAGTCGATGACCGACATCAATAAGGCGAGGGAGCTCTTCAGTAATGCGGGACTGGCCTTCCCCACGCTTCCCGAGGAGCTTGCGGCGAAGCTAAAGGAGCGCGGCCCGTGGGTTTTCTCCACCCGACTCATCCGCAGATCGCCCTACGACCTTGATCACTATGTACATGAGGTCCAAAGAAAGCAGGTTCCCGACTACGCGGTACTTTCCCACTCTGGACACGGCGTTAACTCATATGCAATCCAGTACTATCTTGTGCATGGTTCCCTGCGTATGTTCCTTCACCTCGCCTGGGGCGGAGTTTACACGGATAAGGAGAAAGATGCGGCCACGATTAGTGACTGCTTTTCGAAGGCAGACAAAGTCGTTCAAGCGATGATCCAAGACGCGGCGGGTTTCCAAGCTGGAGAGCATCTGACGGTCGTGGGTTCAGACCTCTACAGAAGCCATTGGTTTCCGCCGGGCACAAGCCGCCGACGGAAAGAAGCAGATCGGAAAGGCTCCGCGAATGTTATGCCTCTGGAGACGCTTACTGAAGTCCTCGACTGGCTGGCAACACGAAGCGCGGAGCTAATATATTCAAAAAAACGTCGCTCGAACGAACAATAGAGTATCTTCACTTTCTAGCGGAAAAGCTGTTCTGCGGCGCAACGGGCTATTGCCACATCCGAGTCACGCACGGGCTCTTCAGTTGTTTCACCTTCTGCATGCATTTGAAAATCCGAATACAGTTTGGATCATCCCTGAATCGCAACGTACTAGCAGCTTTCGCCCTTGTATTTGGGGACGCTGTTGCCCAGTTCTCCTTATTTGCTCGTCGCACAAATGAGATAAAACGCCTTGTGTCGGCCAGTCCCAAGCAATTACTCCACTCGTCCTCTATAAACCGTTTACCCTGCCACGAGTAAATTGGATCCCACAATCGATGCCAGGGAAGCAGATCCTTAACCCACCTCGGTGCCGCTTGAGATCCATCTGAAAGGTCCGTCGGCTTTACGCTGTTGAGCTTAAATACAGACCACAAAGTTGCTGAGGAGATCCGGTCCGAATGAAAAGCTTTCCAAGCAATCGATATCAAAGGATAAACGTCACGGATTTCCACGGATACGATGAACTTCCCCGAGTGGTCCAGTGCGTTGTTCATCAACTCGGACATGGCAAAGAATTGGCCGCTACAACGTCTCAGCGTGTCTGCCACCTTCCGAGTTTCAAGAATCGCCTCGATCCGCTTGGGTGATTGCTGGATGCAAAATGTCAACAGTTGTCGAAGGCTCTTGCCGTCATAGGAACCCACCTCTACGCGTTCTGTAGACTGTAGCCAAGCGATCTGCGGGTTCCGCCGGATCAGAGTCCTCCAAGTGATATTCCAAAGGTGATCAGCGGCTGCTCGATCAAAGAACTCAAAATAATGATTCATGCTCATCCGCGCAGTTTAGCACTGCGAAGGCTCGTTAAAGAGGGCTTGTCGCAGTCCATCGTTTGCTTTCGTTCTACAGGAGCGAGCGAAAACGGCTCACCCTGGGGTCAGTTGGTTATCTCCGGCGAGTCGCTCATTGAGGACGGATTACTCCTCTAAAAGTCGGCTTGTGAATTCCGATCATTGAGCCTCAGGCCGCTTGGGCGGGTTGCTGTTTGGTGGGCCGGAAGAGCCAGAGGTTCAGCAGGGTAAAGAGCATTGCGCCTACGGTGAATTTCAGCCAGACGGGGGCTTGCGAGGGGGAGAAGAAGCCTTCAAGGCAGCCGGCGANNAGGGGAATGATGCCGGAGACGAGGCGGGTGGCTTCGATGCCGCCGCGGGCGATGGACTCTTTCCAGCGCAGGTTGCCGGGGAAGAGCATGGCGTGGCCTAGGCGCAGGCCTGCGGCGCCAGCGATGAGGATTGAGGGCAGCTCGAGCGAGCCGTGGGCGGCAACGAAGCTCCACAGGGCGACCGACATGCCGTATTGATGGCAGGCGGTTCCGATGACGCCGAGCATGATGCCGTTATTAAAGAGAGTGAACAGGGTCAGCAAGCCGAAGGTGATGCCCCCGGCGAAGGTGATGAAGCTCACGGAGAGGTTGTTGGTCATGATGGCGCTGGTGGCCATGGGTTTTACGCTTACGATGGAGTGAGTCCACATTTCGTGGCGCTCCATGGTGGCGATCANNTGCTGGAAGATGACCGGATACTCGTCGCGCAGGAAGCGGAAGAGGGTGAGCAGATTCGTCTTGCGGCCGGAATAGATGATATGGTGGGCGCGAGCCAGCAACTGATTCACATGCAGGGTGTAGTGGCGGGCGGTCGTGTCCTGGCGGAGCACGGAAAGGTCGGCGGCGACCTGGCGGTAGAGCAGGGCCATCTCCTGGAGTTCAGTGCGGGAGAGCTGGCCGAGGCCGCTTGCGTCGGATTGCGCGAGCAGGTTAGACAGCCGGTCCCAGTGGGGCCGCCGCTTGAGAATCCACTGGTTGGAGAGGATATGCGCCATGGAAACGAATTCAGGTCAGCTTAGTCAAGACCAGCTTAGCATTGACACGCCGGAGCTGGTGGCGATTGAGATGCCGCTGGCGGGGATTGGCAGCCGGTTTATCGCGCTGCTGGTGGATTATCTGATCTGGGGCGCGGGGGCGCTGGTGCTTTTCATTTTGGCGCTGATCACTCTACCGGCGATGCACACGTTCTCAAAAATCTCGGCGCAATGGGCGGTGGCGCTGATTATTTTTGTCATCTTCCTGGTGAACTGGGGGTACTTTACGCTGTTTGAGGCGTTCTGGAACGGACGGACGCCGGGCAAGCGGGTGGCGAAGATTCGCGTGATCCAGCGGACGGGGCGGGCGATTGGGTTGTTTGAGTCGATGGCGCGGAACCTGGTGCGGTTTGTGGACCAGTTTCCCGGCATTTACGCGGTCGGAGT
>PMWR01000184.1 GCA_003166055.1 Acidobacteriaceae bacterium | reverse complement strand
GCTGTCATACATGGGGCACCCGCAGTTTCATTTCCTGATGGGGTCGGACCTGCTTGCAGCCAGGTAGTCATCAATCGCCTGCTGCCACTCCTTTCCCGCCGTTTTGTCTTCTTCGTTCATCGCTGTAACGTGCTGATTGCCTTCCGGCGTCAGCGCCGTACGGGTATAGACCACGTTGACTTCCGTCAGGTTCCCGGACATGGAAGCAAAACGCACGTCAATAACCGTCACCATCAGGTCCGGCAGGAAATAGACATACTGAAAGTGCCGGCTCTCCACGTCGAAGAGCGTATTCACCCAGACGGCCTTCATGGGCCCATGTTGAATTGTGAAAACGGCGCCCTCGACGTCGGCGGCGGGTTGTGGATGAACAAACTGCGGATTCCAGTGCTTGCCGGCCCAGGCCGCTCTCCCTCAGGTCCGAACAGGGGCGCGACGACGGCATAGGAGGCATGGACTGAGAGGTTGAAGCTGGCGATGAGATGCGGCAGGGGTGCGGGCTCGGGAGCGGAAGTCTGTGCAAGCGCGGGGAGAGTCATGCTCGCCACGCCCAGAATGCAGGCAAGGTATCTCATTTTTTGCGCTCCCTCAGGTTGTGGCTGTCGGCGGCCTTCAAAGTCATGCCATAGAGAGCCTTGAATTGTTCGATCTCCTTCAGCGTTTGCGGGGAAAACGGAGCCTTGCCTTCGAAAGCGTGAAGGACGATCCCTTCCAGCAGATCGCCGAGGGTCATATCCTTGTGCTCGGCGACGGCTTTGAGGACCTTCAACATGCGTTTTTCCAGACGTACGCCGGTCTGAACGCGCTCAACAACGACGGGTTCGCGATTCTGCTGTTCCTGCGACATGGTCGCTCCTTCTATTTTGGTACAAATGTACCAAGATAATTCAACTGCGTCAACATGCTGTTATGCGGCGGCCGCAATCGATGCCAGGCCGAGGCTCGCGCATCGCGGTGGACCCTGTTATGTTCATGGAGGAAATCAAGATGAATCCCCCATAGGAAGCCGCGGGCATGGGTAAGCGTTGGCGAATCCGGATACTGCTGTTTCTGGCCGTTCTCGGCCCCGGATTCATTACCGCCAACGTCGATAACGACTCGGGCGGCATCCTCACCTACTCGCAGGCGGGCGCGCAGTACGGCTACTCGCTGCTGTGGACCATGATTCCCATCACCCTCTCGCTGATCGTGGTGCAGGAGATGTGCGCGCGGATGGGCGTGGTCACCGGCAAAGGCTTGAGCGACCTGATCCGCGAGGAGTTCGGGCTGCGGCTCACCTTCCTGGTGATGGTGGCGCTGGTGCTGGTGAACTACACCAATGTGGTGACCGAGTTCATCGGCATTGCCGGGTCCATGCACTTGTTCCACGTCCCGAAGTTTGTTTCTGTGCCGCTGTGCGCGGGCCTGGTGTGGTACATGGTGGTGCGCGGCAGCTACAAGAGCACAGAGAAGATCTTCCTGGTCGCCTCGCTGGTGTATATCGCATACATTTTTGCGGGCGTGCTATCGCAGCCGGACTGGCACGATGCGCTGCTGGCCACTGTGCAACTGCCGGCCAGGGCTGTGTGGAGCGACAAGGCGTATATGTACATGGCTGTCGGCGTGGTGGGGACCACGATCGCTCCGTGGATGCAGTTCTACCTGCAGTCGTCGATTGTGGAGAAGGGCATTCGCGTGAAGGACTACGCGGCCTCGCGGCTGGACGTGATTATCGGCAGCCTGTTCACCGATATTGTGGCGTGGTTCATCATTGTGGCCTGTGCGGCCACGCTTTACGTGCATGGGATGGGGGCAATTCAGTGGGCGTCAGACGCGGCCGAGGCGATGCGGCCGCTGGCCGGCGATTATGCTTTTGTGCTTTTTGCCTTTGGGCTGTTCAACGCATCGCTGTTTGCGGCGTCGATTCTACCGCTTTCGACGGCGTATACGGTGTGCGAGGGGTTGGGGTTTGAGTCGGGCGTGGACAAGAGCTTCAAGGAAGCGCCATTTTTCTACTGGCTCTACACGCTGCTGATTGCGGGCGGCGCGGTGACCGTGCTCATCCTGCCGGACGCGCAACTGATCAACTTCGCGATTCTCTCGCAGGTGTTGAACGGCGTGCTGCTGCCGGTGGTGATCATTCTCATGCTGATGCTGATCAATCGCACCGACCTGATGGGCGAACATAAGAACTCGCGGCTATGGAACTTGATTGCGTGGGGAACCAGCGTGATTGTGATCGGGATGACGCTGGTGATGCTTTGGGGGCTGGTGCCGGGGCATTAGCCACCTGCTANNTGCCTCAATCTGCGCTATGATTCTTGCGAATTCTCAGAGGGTTTCATGGAATCGTATCAATACGGTCCGCCGCCGCCGGAACCGGTTCAACAGCCAACTGGCAAGCCGCGCAGAAAGCTCTTCATCGGGCTTGGAATCGTAGCGGCCGTGGTTGTTCTGGGCCTTTTGACCGTGGTTTGCGTCGCAGGCGTGAAGCTCATTGCTGCAGGGTTCCAGGAGCCATCAAGGGCCATGGCCCTTTATACCGATGCGTTGATCCGGAAAGATTATCAGGGTGCTTACAAGATGGCCTCCCCTGATTTTCGAGCGGTCACAAGCCTTGATGACCTGGTCCAAATCCACAAGAAGCTCTCAGAGCAGTTTGGAGCACTGAAGAGCGTGAAACAGACCTACTGGCACATCGAAACCAAAGGCGGTGTCACATTTTCCACGATTCAAGCGGCTTTTCAATTTGAACGGGCCAGCCAGATTTTTGAATTCGAGTTGCACGAGGAGAATGGAACCTGGCGCGTGTTCAGCTACAAGCAGCTGTAAACAGCCGGTGTCTCGAAACACCTTGAGGTGGGAGCAGATCGACGGCGGCCGTTTTCGGGTTTCTAGAACTGGCAACGGACATAGCTGATGTTCAAGCCACGGCGAGGCGTTTGAGTTGAATGCGGTCGGCGGGAATCTGCGCAAGGTCGTAGTGAGCCTGCTGTGTGATCCAGCTTTGGGGCTGCCTCCGAAGACCCGGGAGAGCCGGATGGNNAGGAAGTCGTAGCCGGGCAGGTCTTCCAGGCGAACCCATTTGACCTGGTGGTAGATACGGTTCAGGATTTCGCCGGAAAACTCGACTACCGAGAAGAACTGCAGATCGACGGCGCCGCCGTGACGGTAGTTATGGCGGACGTGCGTGACTCGCGGGCCGATGGT
>PMWR01000365.1 GCA_003166055.1 Acidobacteriaceae bacterium | reverse complement strand
CGCCGATTCGCGTACACCGCCTGTTGCTGTGCGGCCTTGCCTTCCCAGTGCCGCCTGCCCTTCTGCTGTCGCTCCGGGATATAGCTGCGCACCTTATAACCCTTCACCCGCTCTACCGCCGCTGCGGAGTGATATCCCTTGTCAGCCACCATCTCTTCGATGCCCGCCACGTTCACCTTGGGCATAACGTCCGGATGTAACTCGACCTCGCGCAGGGCTAACTCCGCCACCGCTTCGCCGGCTTCGCACAGCGTCTGGTCCAGCGTAGTTGTGTCACCCTTATCGGCTCCNNGAACACCGCGCGGTGCGTCTCCAGGTCGATCAAACGCCGCGTCCGCGAGATCGTCGAGTGGTCCGGCGTCTGCTCCGTAATCCCGATGCGCACAAACTGCCGCAACGCCAGCGAATCGGCCAACCGCCCCGCGATCCCACGCTCGCTGTCAATGCCCTCGAAGTAACCGATCAGCAGCGACCGAAAGTAGATGCCCGGCGCCAGACCCGGTCGGCCCATGCGCGGCGCATAGAACTTTCCGCAAAGCCCTTCGACGATCGGGTCGAACTTCTCAATGTCAAGAAGCTCGTTCAACCGCTGATAAAACGGATGCCCCGGGGACCGCGCCAATTCTACGTTCGCGATCCAAATTTCTTCTTGCTTCTCCTGTGCCTACCGTCTTCCCATCCCCATAACCGAATCCTACCGATGACTCCCCGTACGCACCAGACTTTTCCGCGTCCGCGCATCACGACTTACACCACAGGCTGTTAGCCCTGTCCAATACAGTCAGCAGGCGCTCCAGGAAACTCAGCGCGATCCACGCCGATGATGGGTTATTGGAAATGGGTCGGCACCGAAAAACCCGGGTCACAATCCGTGCTACACTGTCAGTGTTCCTGGGAGAATCGTGTGGTCCAGGCCGCAGTCGCAGGTCTCCAGAAGGCGCCGATACTGCAGCTTCTTTCCACCATGATCGATTCTAACTTCTATTGCGTCGCAAATACACCGAGGGAAGGAAATCAGAATTGGAAATCAGAGGGCCTCATCAGGAAATTTATAACGCAATTCTGCGCGTGTGCTTTGGTTATTTCCGTCGCCGGCGGGTCGCATTCATCTGGAAGACATTGCGGTTGACCACTGACATGAGGGTCCTGGATGTGGGCGGCATGGCACAGTTCTGGGGAGTGGCCGAGGGGATGGGGCTGCCTATCCCTGATGTGACGATTTTGAACATAAAACCGGCGTCCGAGCGTCTGCTATCAAATATGAAGTGGATCGTTGGAGACGGTGGGGACCTTCCATTTCCCGAGCAATCATTCGATATGGTCGTCTGCAATTCGGTAATTGAACACGTTGGAAGCAAGCGCGAAAGAATTGCTGAGGAGATTCTCCGTGTGGCACCTCGGCACTTCGTTCAGACGCCATGTAAGTGGTTTCCCGTTGAGGTGCACCTGATGTCGCCCTTCATTCATTGGTTGCCTGCAAGAGTCCGTGTGAAACTGATCAGATGGTGCACTGTCTGGGGTTGGTTGATGCACCCAACGCCGGCACAGTGTAGAGAGATAGTGGATGAAATCCACCTCCTGACCGCGAGCGAGGTGAGGAAGCTGTTCCCCCGCTCCCGTGTCGTCACGGAGCGCTTTTGCGGTATGCCGAAATCGATCTACGCCATTGGCGATCAGCGGTAGGCGTACGCGGATTGGTGCAGATCTCACTTGGGCAGAATTCGCTCGGCGGGAGCTACTTCATCTTCAGGAGACGCGGTTTGGCCTGTGGGTGCTGACATTGGCGGCGATGGGACAGGGATCGTTCGTCAGCGGGTGAACGGTTGTTGGTCCGACGCAGATTGGCGATATGTCGATGATCCAGCGCCTGCGGCGTTTTGCCCATATCCAAAGCTTAATGATTGATTTCCAGAATATTGCAAAGCTCCCTAATCGAGTCCCTCGGACGTCGAGCTAACTGCGGGTGGTGCGCGGAACAAGCTCTTTTTTCTATTGTTTCAAGTTGTCGGCAAGCTTTCGCAAAGCTGTTTGTCAGTCTTTTGGCTGATATACCCCCGTGCTATACTTGACCTTTAATCCGCGCCGAGGGCTCGGCTACCATGACTTTGACGAGGACAAGGCGNNGACAAGGCGACTATGACTTTGACCAGGCGCGAGCTCGTGAAGGGTTTCATTTGTACTTCAGCCGCGACGGCACTGGATGCACAGACATCCAGCGGTCGCGATCTAAAGTCATACTTGGGCCGCTGCGGCGGATACCTTGGCGCCGTCTCCGACAGAGGCGCACTGCAAGGCAACGATCTGCTAAAGAATCTGATCGTACGCAACTTCAACATGTTCACCCCCGAAAGTTCACTGAAGTGGGGGCCCATACGGCGCAGCGAAGACACATATAGCTTTGGGGACAGTGACTGGGTTGTGAAGTTCTGTCATGAAAATAACCTGGCAGTCCACGGGGTTGGTTTGTGTTGGAATGCAGGAAATCCGTCATGGCTGGAATTGACGATCAATAAGTACAACGCCAGGCACTTGCTTACGGACCATATAAAGACGGTAATGGGACGGTATAAAGGGCAGATTGTGTCTTGGGATGTTGTAAACGAGCCGATAGCCACATGGTTCAATCGCCCCGACGGACTGTATACAGGGCCGTGGCTGAGCGCGCTCGGGCCGGAATACATAGACATTGCTTTTCAAACGGCATATGAGACCGATCCGAAGTCTCTGCGAGTCATGAATATTCACCACGTGGAGCAAGACGGGCCCGACGCTCTCACGCGCCAGAAGGCGCTAGCTCTAATTAGGGGACTTGTCAGCCGCGGCGTTCCGATCCAGGCAGTAGGGTTGGAGTCCCATCTCGACGCAGCCCGCCCACTGGGAGGCGACGACCTTCATCGCTTCATCAAGGAGATCATGCAGCTGGGATTGAAGATCCTCATCACGGAGCTCGATGTCTCAGACGTACACATCAAGGACGGAAGCATTGTGGTCAGGGATGCGGCCGTTGCGAAGACTTATTTCGACTATTTGACGGCCATCTATGCAGCTACTGATCCACAACAATTGAGCTTCTGGAGCGTCACTGATGCTAATTGGATCGCCTGGTTTGCGAAAACAAGCCCGGCGTATCGCCGCGCCGATGGGCTCAGCAATAGGGCAGGGCTCCTGGATCGGGAACTACAGCAGAAGCCTGCATGGTTCGCAGTCCAGAGGTTTCTCAGCACGAGACATTGCTAATGCAACGCTTAGTGCGCAAGCTATTGGCTTCCGACTTTGAGAAAAGTACAAGCAGAACTTCTCGATGCATTGCCCGCTTCCTGCAGGCGTTTCATGCCGATGTTTTGCAGTTGCCGCCAAGATTGCGGCTTGCGGCCCATGCGGCGGGTGACAGATCGGCGACTTCCTGAATGGAACTGTTGGCAAGTCCTGGCAGGATCTCGTTCAGGTATTCGCGGACAGGGATCTTGAGCCGGCGGCAGCTTTCAACCAGGGAAAGGATCGCGGCCACACGCGGTCCGGCCTGCTGGCTGCCGATGTGTATTCAGGTTTTGCGTTTATGCACATCTTCGCATAAACGGAAGAACTATCTATTTGTGGGAGCTGATTCCGGAGGCCAACGGGCTGCATTGCTCTAGTCGCTCATCGGATCGGCATTATGCCGAACTCGGCATAGGGCTGTTCATGCCGCGCTTCCGACTATGCCAAAGCGGAGCGCGCTGTTCTACCGTGGTACCGATTTAGGCCTCGACTGCGCGGCATAGTTCTGGTCTCCTTTCTCTGCACTTCAGTGCAGAGGAGAGGACATGACCATAAATGCCTATGGGACCATACCGAAGCTTCAGCGACGCCTGCATGGGGGACCGCTTGGGGTTCACATTGATTTGTATGCAGCGCGGCTGCTGAAGGAAGGCCATTGCCGACAGAGCGCATGGCGCTGTCTCCGAGTCGTTTCTGANNCCTTCGCGGCATAGACGCCATCCAGCCTAATACCACAGTTGTAGATAGAAGATCGGCAGGGTCGATCCGCGCTTTCGATAGTGGCAGTACATGGCGCGAAACTGATGTCGTCTTCGCCACTCGGACCAATGCAGCAGGTGTTCAAGGCCGTGCCACCCTCGCCATAGCAATGCGGTGAGCAGATGGCGCAGTTCGGGCACGCTGAGCCGCACCTGCGCGTCTGGAGTTTTTTTCTCCACGAGCCCGTAGTACCGACAGCACTGTATGGGCTAGCAGGGCCAGTGTAATGTGCCGATACCAGCCTTGCCAGTGGCGCACCTCGTAGTGATCCAGTCCGCATTCCCCTTTTGCAGTCTCAAAGTATTGCTCGATCAGCCAGCGTTGGCCGGCCACTCGGACCAGCGTTTCAAGCGTGGCTTTCTCGGTGGGTGCGTAACACAGATAGTAAGCGCACTCTGGCTTCTCTTCGATGCTGCGCCGCACCAGAAGCGCCCGCGCCCAGCCATCCTGTTTCGACAATTGCATCAACGCCCAGTCATAGAGCCGTTCGCCCTTGCTGCCGAANNGAAAGGCGCTTCCATCGAGGTGCGGGCAAACTCCGCGCAATCGCGTCTACTCGATGCTGCATAAAATCTGCTTGCCACAATCGCTGGTCAGAAGCCACAGCCAGCACATAGGCCATCTGTCGCCCTTCCAGAAACCTGCGCAACTTGCTGTCGTGGCCGTACACCTCGTCAGCCGCAACCCAGGCCGCCGCAGCGCCGGAATCCAATGCGCGCCCGATCATGCGTCGTGCCAACTCCGGCTTGGTGGCAAACTCGACAGTGTCCGGAATCCCGGCCGCACGGCGACGATCTCGATCTGCGGCCCATTCCTGCGGAATGTAGAGTTCACGGTCCACCAGCGCTGCGCCCTGGTCACTGCCATAGCAGAGAAACACGCCCACCTGGCTGTTTTCGATGCGTCCGGCCGTACCGCTGTACTGACGCTTGACCCC
>PMWR01000362.1 GCA_003166055.1 Acidobacteriaceae bacterium | reverse complement strand
TGCATGCAGTGCCGCATTGGCCAGGCGCACATTTGCCAGCATGTGCGCATTCTGGGTGTGGATGCCGACGGCGCCTTCGCCAGCTACGCGATCATTCCCGAAACCAACATCTGGAAGCTCTCTCCCGATATTCCGCCGGAGTACGCGTCGTTGCTCGATCCCCTGGGCAATGCGGTGCACACCGTGCTGGCGGGGCCGATTGCGGCACAGACCGTCGCGGTCACCGGTTGCGGAGCCATTGGTCTGTTCTCGATCGCCGTGGCCAAGGCGTGCGGAGCGGCCAAAGTGTTTGCCATCGAAGTGAATTCGCACCGCCGAGCCGTTGCGGCAAAGATGGGCGCGGACATGGCGCTGGACCCGGCGACGGAACCTGTGGAGAAGATCGTTCTGGAGGCGACGGGCGGTACGGGCGTGGATGTGCTGCTGGAAATGTCAGGGCATCCCGAGGCGATCCGGATGGGCTTCGCTCTGCTCAGAACCGGTGGTCGAGCGTCGCTGCTGGGCATTCCGTCGCGGCCTTTTGAGCTGGACTTTGCGCGCGACATCATCTTCAAGGGCGCCATTGTGCAGGGGATCAACGGACGCAAGATGTTCGAGACGTGGTTCCAGATGGAGGCGCTGCTGGCGACGGGCAAGCTGAATCTGGAGCCGGCGATAACGCACCGGCTGAAGCTGAGCGAGTTTCCCCAGGCGATGGAATTGCTGCGAACAGGCGAGGCGATCAAGGTCGTAATGCGGCCGGAGTGAGAAAGGACAGTTGTCAGTTCTCAGTTGTCAGTGATCGGCTTCGGCCTCCCAGTCATCGTGTGGGGCGCAGACTGCGGACCTCGTTCGATATAAAACCAGCCTACTGGACAGTTAGCGCAAAGGTTACTGGAGGGCTGGTAACGGCGGTGACACCATTGGTGGACTGCCCAGTGACGGTGACTGTGTAAGTGCCGGCGGGCGTAGGGGGCGCCGGGTCCGGCCCGTGGTTGTAATAGTCGTAGCGCGGATTGCAGCCGGTGGCGCCGAGCAGGGTTACCAATGCGAGCAGGGTCACCACCGACAGCCGGCCGAGCCACCGATGACGGCGTGCCGACCAGGCCAGTCCCCCAAGGGCGAAGGCGCCGGGAAACAGAAACGCCCAGGCGATGGAGTTGGGAGCCCTGCGCACTGAAGAGGATGATGGACCCGAGATCCCCTGCGTGCCAATCACCATGGGGACGGTGATGGCAGCGGTGGCGTTGGGCTGAATCTCAATGTTCTCAGGGGTAAAGGTGCAGGAAGCCTCGTCGGGAAGGCCGGAGCACGAGAGCGTAACAAACAGGGGCGCAGTGAGCGCCGCACTGTTCACCGGCGTGACGGAGGTAGTAATTGTTCCCGATTGGCCGGGAGTCAGCGTAAGCGTGGCGGGAGAGAGCGAGACGGTAAAGCCCGGTGTTGAGCTGGACTGGCCCGACGCTGCTGCCCCTGCGGAGAGAGAACCCTGGTGCGTCGAGTCACCTTTGTAAACCGCGCGCAGCAGATGGTCGCCGGCGGGCAGCGAAATTGTCAGGCTGGCCTGACCCTGTGCGTTGAGTGCGGCGCCGGCTAATTGAGTGCCGCGGTCGCTGACAGCGACGGCGCCTGTGGCTGGAAGCCCATCTTCTCCGGTCACTGAAACGGCGACCACGGCCTGCGTGCGGCCGCCCTGATCGTGGGTTTCCACGGTCACGTCCGTCTGCGTCGCCTGGCGCGGCAGGCTCTCAGCCGCCACTGCCAGCGTGGGCGTGGCCAACGCGATACCGAATGCTGCAACCAACTCAAGCCGCAGACCGCGGCGGACAATGCCTCTCACTTGCACCTGCTCCATCATTCAAAATCGCATTTCGCCGGGTTTCCGTAGCGTAAACACCATTGTATCCGGCGGGGCCGTAGCCGGGCTATGGTTGGGCCGGACAGGGCCTATTCTTTGACGTAACGCAGACGAGAATGGCGTCCATTTGCCGGCGAAGGCGGGAAGTGAGGCCGGTTGTGGCCAGGATGGCTCTCTGCCCACAGGCCGCGCTATGCTCTTTCTTTGAGGTAAATGCCATGACGGAAGCCGCCGTACGTCCCCAACTCGCCCGCCCCCAACTTGCCCATTTAACCGCCGCGCTCGACGAGCTCCGCGCCAAAGGCACCCACTTCAAGCTGCGCATCCTCGACGACCAGCAGGCGCCTGTGTGCCACTACGACGGCAAACAGGTGATCAACCTGGCCAGCAATAACTACCTCGGCCTGGCCAACCACCCCAAGTTGATTGAGGCGGCTCTGGCGGCGACCAAGGCCTTTGGCGTGGGCTCGGGCGCGGTCCGCACCATCGCCGGCACCATGCGCATCCACATGGAGCTCGAAGAAAAGATTGCGCGCTTCAAGAATGTGGAGGCCTGCGTCGTCTTCCAAAGCGGCTTCACGGCCAACGCGGGGACCGTGAGCTCGATTCTGGGCAAAGAGGACTTCATCCTGTCCGACGAGCTGAACCACGCCAGCATCATCGACGGCGCGCGCCTGTCGCGAGCCAAAATCAAGGTCTTCCGCCACAAAGACGTAGCCCACTGCGAAGAGTTATTGCAGGAGCTGGCCAACGAGCCGGGCCACAAGCTGGTCATTACCGACGGCGTCTTCTCGATGGACGGCGACATTGGCCCAGTGGACAAGCTGGCCGCGATGGCTGAGAAGTACGGGGCCATCATGATGGTGGACGACGCGCACGCTTCGGGTGTGCTGGGCCGCAACGGCCGCGGCAGCGTGGACCACTTCAACGCGCACGGGAAAGTGGACGTGCAGGTGGGGACGCTCAGTAAAGCCATCGGCGCATTGGGCGGGTATGTCTGCGGGAGCCGCGATTTAATCGACTACCTCTACCACCGCGCGCGGCCGTTCCTGTTTTCCACGTCGCATCCGCCCAGCGTTGCGGCCACCTGCATTGCGGCCTTCGACATTCTGGAGCAGGAGCCGGAGCGCATTGAGCGCCTCTGGGCCAACACGCGCTACTTCCAGNNACGATGGATTTTTCTCGGGCGCTGTTCGATGAAGGCGTGCTGGGAACGGGGATCGCGTTTCCGACGGTGCCTGAAGGAAAGGCCCGCATCCGCCTGATGCTGACCAGCGAACATACGAAGGCGCAGCTTGACCAGGCGCTGGAGACGCTCACCCGTGTAGCCAAGCGGATGGGTATCCTGGGGTAGAGTGTCAGATTTTAGGAATAATGCATCCTGCTTCCCGCAGAGGTCGAAGCAGGGGTAGAATTCGATCATTGGCACCGCGCGAAAGAAGCTGGAATGACGGCAAGTGCTTGGAACTGGCTGTTGGGAATCGTTGGTACGGTGGCAAGCATAGCTGGAGTCGTCTTTAGCTGGATGGCGTGGGTGCAAGCCAAAGGCGCAAAAGAGGCTGCCGAAGCGGCAAGTGATGCCGTGAAAGCTAGGGACACGGCACACGAATTCACAAAGCTAGCCGTCGACGCCAAGGAACTGTTGACTGCAGTTCAAGAGCAGCGTACTGATAGGGCCATCGAGTCCGCAAACGATCTGGGACATCTGCTGTCTGTTGCTCTGTCGCGAAGAACCGAGTTTTTACCGAATGAGCCGGAGTTGAGAAGCACGATAAAGCAGCTCCAGACTGTTAGCAGCTATCTTTCATCCAAGGGCTTTCCACAGGAGCCAGATGATGTTGCAAGACTCACTCGCCGGTGCCAACAGATTCACCAAGTGATGTGCAAGGTACAAGGCAGCCTTGAAAGAACTGTAGAAGGGGTTGATCTATGAAGAACACGCCTTACGCAATTTCAGAAGCATCCTCCCTCGTGATTAGACTTCTGGCGCGGACCGAAGAGAACAAGATTACCTGGATCGATAGGAGCGACTTCTTTTCCTCTCCGACGGCTCCCGAAGTATTCGAAGCAGAGCTTGAGGGTGATGTTAAGGTATCAATATCCTCAGATCAGTCGGCAATGACCTTCTCCGTGGCACTTAAGCACATGATCGGCGGAGACCGTCTACTGCTTTCGGTCTCCCTGGAACACGATCCGAGTTTTGGATACGATCTGCCCGGGGAGAGCGAGCTGCACGATAGCCTTACTAAGCTCCATGAGCTAGCCAGGCGGTCAGCGCTGAAGGTGGACCAAAACCTTGCAAACGCCCGCGATTTTCTGGAGAGACTTGCCGGGTGAGTTCTCGTCTTTGAGATTTGGTGCTCAATGCCGAAATCTCGCCTAAGAAAGATCGGCATACCTGTTTTATGATTGCTCACCTGCGCGGCAAGCTGAT
>PMWR01000214.1 GCA_003166055.1 Acidobacteriaceae bacterium | reverse complement strand
ATTGTTGCCGGCATCATGAGCGGCACATCCGCGGACGGGATCGACGTAGCCGTGGTGCGCATTACACCCGGAAAGCTGCGTCCCAGCCTCACGCTGCTGGCCCACGAGGCATTCCCCTACCCAGCGGCCCTGCGCCGCAAAGTGCTGGCAGCAATGAACGCCTCTTCGACCTCGACCGCCGAACTGGCGCGCCTCCAATGGCGTCTCGGCCTTGCCTGCGCGGAAGCAGTAACTGCAACGGTGAAGCGCCACAAAGTGCAACTGGATCTCATCGGCTGCCACGGACAGACTCTCTATCATCAAGCGCGACCGGCAAGTTACGCCGGCCGCACCTTTGCCTGCACCTGGCAAGCCGGCGAAGCAGCAGTCATCGCAGCCGCACTCGGCATTCCCGTGGTGTCGAATTTTCGCCCCGCGGATATGCTGGCAGGCGGACAGGGCGCGCCCCTCGTCCCGCTCCTCGACTATGTGCTTTTTGCCCACGAGAAGCGCGGCCGGGTTCTGCAGAACATCGGCGGCATCGCCAATCTCACAGCCATTCCCGCAGGCGCATCGCCTGATCAAGTCGTGGCCTTCGATACCGGCCCCGGCAACATGATCATCGACGCCCTCGCCCAAACACTCTTCAACAAACGCTTCGATCGCAACGGCGCCATCGCCGCGCGCGGAACAGTGCTTGCGCCCGTTCGCGCCGCCGCAATGCGCAACCCCTACTTCAATCTCAAGCCTCCGCGCACCGCCGGCCGCGAGCAGTTTGGCCGCGAGTTCGCAGCGAAGTTTCTCGCCGCTTGTCGGCGCCACAGCCCTAGACCCGAGGATGCCCTGGCCACAGCAACGGCGTTGACCGCGGAGACCATCGCGCAAAGCTACAAGCGATTTGTGTCGTCCACCATGAAAAAGGAAAAGATGATGACCGGAATCGACTACATCGTTTCCGGCGGCGGTGCGCGCAACCACACGCTCATGGCCATGCTCGCGCAGCGCCTCGAACCGCTTAGCTGCGAGCTCACAGCAATTGATGATTTCGGCCTGCCCGCCGAATCCAAGGAAGCCGCGGCCTTTGCGCTGTTGGCGTGGCAAACGTGGCATCGGCTGCCCGGCAATGTGCCCGCGGCAACCGGAGCAACGCGTCCCGCGATACTCGGGCAGGTGACTTATGCCTAGAGGCCTTGCCCTGGCTGCGCTGCTCTTGCTGGCTGGTTGCAGGTCCGCGCCCAGAGATCCCGGCACAGTCGTCTTTCTCATCGAGAGCAGTCCCGCCAACCTCGACCCGCGCATCGGAACCGACGCTCAATCCGAGCATATCGACGAATTGCTTTTCGATGGACTCGTGAAACGCGACGCGAACTTTCACTTCATTCCGGCGCTGGCCGAGCGCTGGGAGCAGCCCGACCCGCTCACAATCGTCTTTCATCTGCGTGGCGACGTACGCTTCCACGATGGCCGCCCGTTAACATCGCGCGATGTGCTGTGGACCATCAACTCCATGATCGATTCCCGGCGTCCCGGCGCGGTGATCACTGCCAAGGCTGCATCCTACGCATCAATCGACTCGATGGCCACTCCAGACGATCGCACGGTGGTTTTCCATCTGAAGCATGCCGATAACTTTTTGTTGATCAACCTTTCGACCGGCGCGATCGGCATTGTTCCCGAGGGCAGCGGCAAAGATTTCTGGCAGCATCCCGTGGGGACGGGCCCATTCAAATTTGTCAGCCAGCAGATCGATCAGGAAGTGGTAATCGAGCGCAATCCATCCAGTTGGAATGTTTCGCCGAAGATTGCGCGGGTGCGCTTCGCCGTTGTGCCCGACGCCATTACCGAGTCGCTTGAATTGGAAAAAGGCTCGGCGGACATTGCCATTAATTCCCTGCCCATGGACTCGCTCCCCGTGCTTGCCGCGCGCAAGGGCCTGGCAGTGGAGGACACCGCCGGCACGCAGATTCACTACCTCGCCTTCAATTTGCTCGACCCTCTGCTCCGGGACGTCCGCATTCGCCAGGCCATTGCCTGCGCCATCGATCGCAACCTGATCATTCAATCGTTGATGTTGGGACACGCACAGCCCGCGGCGAGTCTGCTGCCTTCCACGCACTGGGCCTGGACCGGAGACGTTGCGCGCTACGATTACAATCCGGCGCGCGCCGCACAGCTCCTCGATCAAGCTGGCCATCCGCGCGGGAGCAACGGAGTTCGCCTTCACCTGACGATGAAAACCAGCAACGACGAAGGCGCGCGTCTGTTGGCCGCGGTGCTTCAACAGCAGCTCGCCGCGGTGGGCATCGCGCTTGATATTCGCAGCTACGAGTACGCTACGTTCTACTCTGACATCACGCGCGGAGCCTTTCAGTTGTATGCCCTGCGCTGGATCGGCGGCAATGAGCAACCTGACATCTTCGGCTATGCCTTCTCCACCGCGCGCTTTTCGCCCAAAGGCGGCAACCGCGGCCATTATTCCAATCCAAAACTCGACGCTCTTCTCGACGATGCCGCCGAAAATGAAGACACATCCAGGCGGCGCGCGGACTACGTCGAGGCGCAGCAGATTCTCGCGCGCGACCTGCCCGCCCTGAACCTCTGGTACCGCGATACGGTGGTGGTTCACAACCGCCGTCTGACTAACCTGGTCCCAACGCCGTCTGGCAGTTATACCTTTCTTGAGTCTGCCGAACTGACACAGAGAACTCAATAAGCTTCGCAGCCAATGCGGGCCTGTCCGTCCTGATACCGCTGAAATAAAGAGATTTAAGCCAATCCGCACCGATCTTTCACAACCCGGTACCGTATCAACGGAGTCATTCAACCTTTTGGCGCATTGCTTCGTCTACGAATACAGACAAGATTCCCACTGGGGAACAAATCGCATCATACCCAGTGGAGAAATGGCCTATGAACAGCAAAATGAGAATTCGAGTTTCCGCTTCAAGGTCGCGCGTGGTGCTCACGATGGCTTTGCTGGCCGCCGCCTCCTTAAGCACAATCACTGCGCAGGCGCCGGCGGCATCGCGGTTTCTGGGTACCGTCACCGCCATTGGCGGAGACACACTGACGGTGAAGACCGACGCAGGTGAGGTACACCAGGTTCAGGTGCCGGCCACCGCGATCCTGAAGCGCATCGAGCCGGGACAGAAAGACCTGAGCACCGCCGCGGCAATGCAATTCAGCGATCTGGAGACCGGAGATCGTGTTCTGGTGCGGCTTGACCCCGACGCTCCCGCGGGCGCCATCCGGGCCTCACAGATTATTGCCATCAAGGCGGCGGACGTCGCCCTCAAGCAGCAGAAGGATCGGGAAGACTGGCAGAAGCGCGGCGTGGGTGGATTGGTGAAGAGCGTTGACAGCGCGGCAGGCGTCATTGTTTTGACCAGCGGGGTAGGAGCAACAGCCAAATCAATCACCGTCAATACAACCAAGGCGACCATGTTGAAGAGGTACGCGCCCGCCTCGGTAAGTTTCGATCAGGCGCAGCTTGCGCCCATTGGCGCGATTCATGCGGGCGACCAACTGCGGGCCCGCGGAACCAAGAATGCGGATGGCACCGAGATCGCCGCCGAAGAAGTAGTTTCAGGAACTTTCCGCAATGTATCAGGCATGATCACGTCGCTCGATCCTGCCACATCCACCCTGGTGGTGAAAGACCTGGCAACAAAGAAGCAGGTGACGATTCACATCACTCCAGACACACAGATGAAGCGCCTTCCCGATCGCATGGCAACCATGCTGGCAGCAAGGCTGAAAGGTGGAGCCGGCTCGGGCGAAAGTGCGCGGCCGCAGTATGTCGCACAGCGTGGCAACGGCCAGGGCAGCAGTGCTGCTCCGGGCGGAGGCGACTCGCAGCAGATGCTCAGCAGGTTGCCGGCCATCCAGCTGGCCGACCTGAAGAAAGGCGAAGCCGTGATGCTGGTTTCGACCGACGGCAATGAAGTTACCGCAATCACGCTGCTGGCGGGCGTTGAGCCGCTGCTTGAGGCTCCGGCGGCCAGCCAAAACCTGCTCAACAATTGGAGCATGGGCTCCGGCGAACCGGACGCAGCAGCCCAATAATTGTTTTTCATTTATCAATCGATAACCAACGAGGTACTCGTGTATTCAAAATTGCTTAGCATTCCTACTTTTCTGATTGCCCTGGTGCTGTGCTGTGGCAGCACCGCGACGGCCCAGGCACAAGCCCAGACGCAAACGCCCGCGCAGGTCGCTCCTGCGGCGGCTACGGCCTCTTTGCGCGGCCACATCGCCGATCCCACCGGCGCCCTGATTCCCGGCGCTGCCGTTGTCATCACTACGTCCGCCGGAACCGCCGTAGCCAATACTACAGCCGACTCGGCCGGCTCCTATGCCGTGAACGGCCTCAAGCCTGGCAGCTATATCGTGCAGGCAACCTTTGCCGGCTTTGCTCCGTTTGCATCACCGAATATCTCGTTGGCGGCGGGCCAAATCAAGCGTGTCGATATTTCGATGGCCATCGAAGAAGCGCAGCAGAGCGTCACCGTCACCGACGACTCTCCCACGGTCAACGTGGAGGCAGGCGGCAATTCAAATGCCATCGTCCTCAAGGGCAAGGATCTCGACGCACTTTCCGACGATCCCGATGAACTGTCGAGTGAACTTTCTGCTCTTGCCGGACCATCGGCTGGACCAAACGGCGGCCAGATCTACATCGACGGATTCAGTGGCGGCCAATTGCCGCCCAAATCGGCAATTCGAGAGATTCGCATTAACCAGAACCCATTCTCCGCTGAGTTCGACCGGCTTGGTTACGGGCGCATTGAAATCCTCACCAAGCCCGGAACCGACAAATTGCACGGCCAGGCGTTCATCCAGGGCAATGATAAGAACTTCAATACGGGCAACCCGTTTACCTCGACCATTCCCTCCTATTACAGCTATCAGTTCAACGGAACGGTGAGCGGCTCAATCTCCAAGACTGCCTCATTCTTTGCGAGCGCTGAGCAACGCAACACTGGAAGTGTAAATGCATGGCTGATTCCTGATGCGGTGTATCAAGACGGCAACGACTACGTGCACGTTCAAAACTTTGGCGTCAGTCTCCCCAATCAGCGAATCCGCGACAACGCCTCGGTACGCATCGATTGGCAGTTAGGCGCCAAGAACACATTCACCGCGCGCTATGGCTTCTGGTCGGAATCGGAGCATGGCGATCTGAATTCAGGCTCGCTGGCTATTCCCAACATGCCCACCGCGAACCCTTCCACCCATGAATCGAACACCGATCACACCGTGCAGTTGAGCGACGCGATTGTCATCAATGATCACGCGGTGAATGAAACGCGCTTCCAGTTCGAGCGCCAGAACGAGAATCACTATCCCGATTCGACGGATCGCACCATCGGTGTGCAGGGCGATTTCACCGGCGGCGGATACTCTGGCCAGGAAAGCCGCGACCACACCACCAGGCTCGAGTTCTGGAACATTACTACCCTCAGCAAGGGTGCGCAGGCCATCAAGTTCGGCACCCGCCTGCGCGATAATCGCGACGCCAACCTGACCAATGCCAATTACAACGGGTCCTTCGTCTTTTCAAACTACGAGGACTACCTGGAGATGGCTAACGGTCTCGCGAATACAGAAAACCTAAAAACTCCACCAACATTCAACTCGTTGGTTCAGGACGGGTTCGGCCCCGTCTCGGCCGGCTACACCACGGGACAGCAATCGGCCCTCGCAAACATGTTCGACGCCGCGTTGTTCTTCCAGGACGACTGGAAGGTCAATCCCAAGCTGACTCTCTCCGGCGGCCTCCGCTGGGAAGC